>JBIIZV010000054.1:0-6113 GCA_044346095.1 Candidatus Nanopelagicales bacterium | reverse complement strand
CCGATTAAACGTGAGATCTCGTGAGTACGGCCGCCTAGTTTGCCCTTAACGCTTTCCCGATCGTTGCGGGTGTGAGTAGCTCTCGGCAGCATTGAATACTCAGCAGTTAACCAGCCTTCGCCGCTGCCCTTTTTCCAGCGCGGCACTCCTTCGCTAAACGAAACAGCACATAGGACTTTGGTGGCACCAAATTCCACCAGCACACTGCCTTCGGCATGATCTAGCCATTGGCGATTGAAAGTTACATTACGAAGTTGGTCGGCCGTTCGGCCATCTGAGCGATTAGTCACGTCTCTGACTCTATTGCAAGGTCAGGCGCCGCCGCGGACTACATAGAATAGTCAAACCTTGAACATCCACGTTTGTACGCAGCGGCGCCTAGCTCATTTGTGAATCTAGTGATGTAGTGCTCTCGGCTTACCCATTATTTTGTTCAGCCAGTTCGGAATCCACCAAGCCTTGTCGCCGATGAGACTGAGTAATCCTGGCGCCAAGATTAGACGAACTATCGTCACGTCTACAATGACTGCAACCGCAAGACCAAGTCCGATCATCTTTACTTCAGTTTCATCTGAAAGCATGAAACCAAGGAAAACCGTCGCCATGATTGCGCCTGCAGTAGAGATCAAACTTGCCGTTCTACCAATTCCCGACACCACAGAGGCTCGCGCTGATTCCCCTCGTTCCTTAGCTTCCTTTACTGCTGATAGCAGGAATACGTTGTAATCCATACTTAGCCCAAAGAGAATTGCAAACATCAACATTGGAACAAACGAAACAACTGGCTGTTGGTTCACACCAAGAAGTTGCGCTCCAGTCTCTGTTTGAAACGCAAGGGTTACAACGCCATAGGCCGCACCAATTGAAAGCAGATTCATGAATGCACTTGCTATCGGTAGCAGTACCGACCTAAAGAAGAAGGTAAGCAAAATAAGTGACATTCCAACAACAACCAATACAAGTGTTAACAGACTGTCTTCTACCTTTTGCGCCAAATCATCAAATGTTGCAGTTTGTCCACCAACATAAGCATTCGCGCCCGAATCTCCCAAGGCAGTCGGAATCACGTTAGTCCGCAGACTTCTGACCAGTTCGCTAGTTGCTTCATCCTGAGGAGCGGTCGAAGGAATTACTGCAATCACTGCTGTGTCTCCAACGCTGTTTAATTGCGGTGGAGCTACTACTTCTACTCCGTCGGCTTCCCTAAGCGAATCTCCAAGATCGCCAAGAACTGAATCCTTGTCACTTGCATCTGTCAGATCTACGGCGATCACAAGAGGTCCATTGAACCCTGGTCCGAATCCGTCTGATAGTCGTTCATATGCCACGCGCATTGTGTCTCCGGCCGGACGATTGCTGTCATCTGGTTGCCCAAGAGTTAGGTTGGCTGCTGGAGCAGCGAAAGCTAGCAATGCAATTGTTGCACCAATTGTTGACAGCCATGGCTTACGTGCCATTGCCGCTGCAATTCTTCCTGAGGATTTACCTTGCCCCTCGTCTGGTGCAACATTAACTTCTGCAGATTTTCTTTCTGACTTAGGAAGAACACGACGTCCAGCCATTTTCAAAAGTGCAGGAACGAGTGTGACGGCAGTAATTGCTGAAACTGCAACAACGATTGCGGCTGCAAGTCCCATTCGACCAATCACATCAATACCTGTTACATAAAGTCCAAGAATTGAAACAACAACAATCGCACCTGCAGTGATTACTGAACTACCAGTTGTGCTATTCGCGTTCGCCGCAGCGGTAATCAAATCGTCACCTGCTCGCAAGCGATTTCGATACCTTGCAACTAGAAACAGTGCGTAGTCAATACCTGCACCCAATCCCAGCATGATTGCAATTGTTGGCGCAACACTTGGAATGTCTACAAAGCCTGAAACAACTGCCAAAACACTATTTCCGAGAATTAAACCAAGTAGAGCGGCTCCCATGGTTACCAAGGTTGCGAAAAAGGATTTGAATAACAGAGTTACCAGAATGATCGCAGCGAGAATTCCGATGAACTCACCAACAGGAGGCATCCGGTCTCGCCAACGATCAACAACTGGTCCACGCATGCTTGATTCAACACCAGCTGCAGATACCTTCTCGATCGAAGCTTCTAGTCGGTTCAAATGCTCAGCAGAAAGATCTGATGCCACTTTTGTGTATTGAACATTTACAAATGCCGTAGTTCCATCAGGTGAATACTGCAGCGGGGTAATTGTCTCGACATCAGTTTGAGCTGAGATTTCCTTTAGAGAATTCTGTATGGCGGTGGCTCCAGGTCCCTCTTCCAAGTCCGAGACTGAATTGGAATAGAAAACCAAAGTGGCGCTATCGCCTGATGCAGATGCAAAGCTGTTAATGAGAAGGTCGGACGCTTTCTGAGAATCTGTGTTACCGAGACTGATTTCAGTCGAGTAGCCAGCCCCAACCGCTCCAGCAACCCCACCCAAAATCGCGATACTGGCAATAAACGTAAACAAAACGCTACGAGACTTCGTAGCTGCAGATTTGCCTAGTTTGTAGAGAAAGTTATTCATATATACTCCTTTTCAATCAATTGATTGAATCAATTGATTGAAATCTTGTCAAGTCTGGCAGAATGTAGGCATGTCGAGTCAAACCCCTGAGCGCCTAAAACTGGCTGTTGAGGAGCTTTTGCTAACTAAGGGTGAAGCCGGCACAACTCTTAGAGATATAACTGATTCCGCAAATGCCAATGTTGCAGCGGTTGCCTACCACTTCAAGTCCAAAGACGAATTAATCTCTTTAGTGTTTGGCGAAGCAATCGAAGAAGTGACAGGCCTTCAAGTTGCTCGGGTTCAGGCTTTGCAAAAGAATCACACGCTTCGAGAGTTAATTGAAGTTTGGCTTCACCCATTATTGGGACTAAATGATCCTGATGATCGTGAAGCAAAACTTTGGCGGATCATTCAACGAGGCGCGGCGGAAAAATCACCAGGAATGGCAGCGAGTATGGCCAGTGCTTCAAATGCAGTTGAAAAAACTTTGCTTCCACTCCTTGCGTCGCATTTACCTCACCTTGAGATGGATGAATTGCTGTTTCGACACAATGTGATCATGGGCGGTCTAGCGGGATTAGCAACAAGCCCTGTTGGAATAGGAACTTCAAAAAACTCTAGTAGCAAAAAATCACGAGAATTCTTGATCTCTTGGATTATCGGAAGCTTAAAAGGGGCAGCTTCGAAAAACTAGATTCAACCGACGCCGATTTTGTTTTTCCTAATGACAAAGTGCCTTGCTAGCGATTTAGGGAATTAACTTCCAGAACTTCAGGACCTAAGAATCTTCTTGCTAGGTGCGTGAATGAATCACCAGTTGCCAAGAACTCATGGGTTGGAGGTGGCAAATTTGGATTTCGAATCAGGTCCTGTTCAACCAAAATGCGATAGACATCTTTTGCGGTTTCTTCGGCACTTGATACCAGCGTTACCTTATCACCAGCGATCATCGAAATCACACCAGTTAGCAATGGATAGTGAGTGCAGCCTAAAACTAAAGTGTCGATGTCTTCACTTAATACGGGTTGTAGATACTCGCGCGCAATTGCAGTTAGCTCTGCGCCATTGGTAATTCCGGCCTCGACAAACTCAACAAATTTAGGGCAGGCCTGCGAAGTTACCTCAACATGAGGGGCGGCGGCAAAGGCATCTGCGTATGCTTCACTTGTGATTGTTGCCTGAGTGCCAATCACGCCGATTCGACCTGAGCGCGTGGCTCCCACTGCACGACGAACCGCTGGCTGAATAACTTCTACAACAGGAATCGAGTAACGCTCTCGGGCATCTCGCAGCATGGCAGCACTTGCCGAGTTGCATGCAATGACCAACATCTTTACGTCACGTTCTACCAAGGCATCTAATACGTCTAGCGCTAGTTCTCTAACTTGTGCGATGGGCCTAGGGCCATAAGGACCGTGCGCAGTATCGCCTACATAAACAACTGGTTCATTTGGCAACTGATCCAATATGGCTCGAACTACCGTCAGGCCACCGACGCCTGAATCCATTACACCTATTGGACGATCGTTCACCATTTAAGAGTAATCTGACAGAGTGATGAAATTGCGCAATGCGCCCACATCGATCTTGATTGCTGCCAGCATTATTGCTATTGGCGCTGTGTTTAATTTTGTAATTGGACTGCTACTTTCTCTTGCCCCGCAGGTGCTCGAAGGAATTGATGTACCTGCAACTCCAAGTGGCGCGCCTTCACAATTGCTTCTGATTTCAGGAATCGCGTGCATTGCTTTTGGATTTGTGATCGCTTGGATACTCAAGGAGCTTTTCAACAAATCGCAGTTTGCGATAGTAATGATTTACACGCTTTCGATCATCAACATGCTGTTTGGGTTGTTTCGAATGCCGCTTGGACTTCTAACTATCTCCCTGAATTTACTGATAATTCTCTTGATTAGATCATTTAGCGCCAAGCAGTGGTTAAGTTCTAACTGACTGTTGCAAAGTATTCGCAACAGTGAATAGCAAGCCAGCAATATTCACGCAAATCCCGCAGAATTAACTCAACAAGAAGTGTTAATTGATTTGATTTACACTTAGGTATCCACTCTTTTGAAAGCGTTAAACATGTCTGTAGCCGTAAGTATCCCGACCATCCTGCGTAGTTACACAAACAATGCACGCGCGGTCTCAGCAACCGGTGAGACGCTGGAGCAAGTTATTGCTGACCTGGAAACTCAGTTTCCAGGCATTTCCGGACGCCTTATCGAAGACGGCAAACTACGTCGCTTTGTAAACATTTACATTAATGACGAAGACGTTCGATTTACCGGAAGTCTTTCTGCACCAGTATCTGAAGGCGATTCAGTGACTGTTTTGCCTGCCGTTGCTGGTGGCTAAAGTTAACTATGCGCTATGACTCATTGCTCGAATCTGTTGGCAATACTCCCCTAGTTGGATTACCAAATCTTTCGCCATCTGCCGATGTTCGGCTTTGGGCAAAACTAGAAGACAGAAATCCAACCGGGTCAATCAAAGACCGCGCAGCACTTGCGATGATCGAAGCTGCTGAAGCCGATGGCACGCTAACTCCTGGTTGCACAATCCTTGAGCCAACAAGTGGCAACACTGGAATCTCGTTAGCTATGGCTTCACGCCTAAAGGGCTACAAATTGATTTGTGTAATGCCTGAAAATACTTCACCTGAGAGAACTCAGCTCTTGAACATGTGGGGTGCTGAAATTAGATATTCACCAGCGGCTGGTGGTTCAAACGAAGCAGTTCGAGTTGCTAAGAATTTAGCTGCTGAAAATCCAAGTTGGGTAATGCTTTACCAATATGGAAACCCAGCAAATGCTGACGCGCATTACAGAACAACCGGACCTGAGATTTTGGCTGACTGCCCAACAATTACCCACTTTGTTGCTGGACTTGGCACAACCGGAACGCTAATGGGAACTGGCCGCTACCTTCGAGAGCACAAGCCTGATATTGCCATCGTTGCTGCCGAGCCTCGCTATGGTGAACTCGTTTACGGTTTACGCAACATTGACGAAGGATTCATTCCAGAGCTTTACGATGAGACTGTTTTAACCACCAGATTTTCGGTTGGCCCGCTTGAGGCAGTTGCTCGAACCAGAGAACTTCTTGATCGCGAAGGAATCTTTGCAGGAATTTCAACCGGTGCAATTTTGCATGCAGCTTTAGGTATGGCAAACAAGGCAGTTAAGGCTGGGCAAAAAGCCGACATCGTGTTTATCGTTTGCGATGGTGGTTGGAAGTACCTATCGACCGGAGCTTATGAAGGTACTGTTGAGCAAGCTTCTGAAGCACTCGATGGACAACTCTGGGCCTAAAGCCTTTAAGTGATTACGATCTCTTCTTCAGTAATCACGCCGTTAACAATTCGGTACGAACGAATCTCGTAGGGACCATCTTCGTTGCCGGTTTCTCTGGTGGAAACTAAAACATAGTGTGCAAACGGCTCTGAGGCATAAGCAACATCAGTACGTGACGGATAAGCCTCGGTCGCGGTGTGGGAATGGTAGATAACAACCGGATCTTCATCGTTGGAATCTAGTTCGCGGTACAGCTTCAATAAATCAGCTGAGTCGAACTCATAAAAAGTCGGTGACCGAGCCG
>JBIIZV010000053.1:0-6124 GCA_044346095.1 Candidatus Nanopelagicales bacterium | reverse complement strand
CCCATCGAGCCATCGGCAATAACTGAAACATATCGGCCGCCGGATTCATCAAGGTAATCGCGGCGAGCAGCAGCAACATCTGCGACTGCGCTTGCCATAGGAACTCGAACGCCAAGCACATCAAGAGTTGTATGCGCAGCGCCGCCACCAAATCCAACAAGTACTCCAGCAGCGCCAGTCCGCATTAAATGCAGAGCGGCTGTGTAAGTTGCGCAACCGCCAACAATGACTGGTACATCAAGCTGGTAAATGAATTCCTTGAGGTTTAATGCTTCGCCACCATTGCTGACATGTTCTGCGCTGACGGTGGTGCCGCGAATTACAAAGATGTCAACACCAGCATCAACAACTTGCTTTGCAAATTGAGCGGTACGTTGCGGACTCAATGCGCCAGCAACAGTAATTCCGGCTGCGCGCATTTCTTGAATGCGAGCTGCGATTAACTCAGGTTGAATTGGCTTTGCATAAATTTCTTGAAGTTTCGCGGTTGCACCTTTTGAATCAAGAGCTGCAATGTCATTTAGAATTCCAGTTGGATCTTCGTATCTGGTCCAAACGCCTTCCAGATTCAGAATTGCTAAGCCACCAGCTGCAGCAAAGGTCTTTGCTGATGAAGGTGAGACGACTGAATCCATTGGGGCAGCAATGATTGGGTGATCGAACGAATATGCGTCAATCTTCCAATCGAGTGAAACAAGTGCGTCATCACGAGTACGGCGACTTGGCACAAGTGAAACATCATCGAATGAGTAAGCGGCACGGGCTCGCTTACTTCTACCGATTTCCACGTCTGACATTTTTCTCCCCTATCGAACGTGGTAGTTAGGTGCTTCTACCGTTAGCTGGACGTCGTGCGGATGACTTTCTTTAAGGCCGGCAGCCGTAATGCGAATTAGGCGTCCGTTGTTCTTAAGGTCAGCAACAGTTGCGGCACCCGCGTAGCCCATAGATGCGCGCAGGCCACCAATTAATTGATGGGCAACTCCAGCTAAGTTTCCACGATAAGGAACTTGGCCTTCGATGCCTTCCGGAACCAACTTGTCTTCCGACAACACATCGTCTTGGAAGTAGCGATCCTTCGAATAAGACTTGGCATTGCCTCGTGATTGCATCGCACCCAGTGAACCCATGCCACGGTACTGCTTGAACTGTTTGCCATTGACGAACACCAATTGTCCGGGAGCTTCTTCACAACCTGCGAGTAGCGAGCCCAACATAACGGTGTCCGCGCCAGCCACAATTGCTTTTGCGATGTCGCCGGAGTACTGCAAGCCACCATCACCAATTACTGGAACTCCAGCTGGGCCTGCGGCAAGTGAGGCTTCATAGATTGCGGTGACCTGCGGAACACCAACTCCAGCTACAACACGAGTGGTACAAATCGAACCTGGTCCAACGCCCACCTTTACGGCATCGGCTCCAGCGTCAATCAAGGCTTGAGCTCCGGCACGAGTAGCAATGTTGCCACCGATAACTTGAACCGTTGCAGACTTTTTGATTCTGGAAACCATATCGAGAACTGCTTTTTGGTGACCGTGCGCAGTATCAACAATCACTACATCAACACCAGCTTCAACTAAGGCAAGTGCGCGAGTGTAGGAATCTTCACCAACACCAACCGCGGCACCAACCATCAATCGTCCGGCAGAATCTTTTGTTGCTAGCGGATAGCGATCACTCTTTACATAATCTTTGACTGTGATTAATCCAGTTAGCTTTCCGGATGAATCGACAAGTGGAAGTTTTTCGATTTTGTTAATGCGTAGTAACTCAAGTGCATCATCGCCATTCATGCCTGGTGTTCCAGTTATGAGTGGCATCTTGGTCATGACATCGCCGACTTTGCGATTCTTGTCATCTTCAAAACACATGTCGCGATTGGTTACGATGCCAACCAAAATTCCTTGCGCATCAACAACTGGTACGCCACTGATTCGATAATGCGCACATAAGCGATCAACGTCAGCCAAAGTATCCGTTGCGCTGCAAGTTACTGGATTGGTAATCATGCCAGCTTCGCTGCGCTTAACTAGATCTACTTGAGCGGCTTGATCTTCGATCGAAAGATTGCGGTGCAAGATTCCAAGCCCACCTTGGCGAGCCATGGCAATTGCCATTCGGGCTTCAGTAACGGTGTCCATTGCAGAAGAAAGCAGCGGAATTTTTAGAGTTATCTCACGAGTTAGTTTTGAGCTGGTATCTACTTCGCTTGGAATGACATCGCTGGCATCCGGTAGCAAAAGCACGTCATCGTAAGTCAGACCGAGCATTGCAAACTTGTCAGGAAGGCCCTGTGTCATGGAATCCCCTAACTGAACAAGCTGATGACTTTTCCCAATACTCACCTATTTAAAGGTGAATTGCCTAAGGTTATCGCTTATCTGCCCATGGCCAAAAAACCCAAGGTGGGCGATGGCTATCGGCCTGATGCTGAAGCTAGGGCTACTAGTGTGCTGGTGAAATCATTTGATTTCATTACGCCATCTGGCACATCAGATTGCCAGCCAGGTCCAACAGACATCAGCAGCGGCGCTGGGCGCATTGGGTCAACGGCATCCCAAATTGAAACATCGGCAGTTCCCAGGGACTGTGACCAAACCGCGATCGCACACGGTCCAATTTTTTTGGCAGCAGTAGCAAGCGCATCTGCTGGCATGCGAGCACCAAGTACCCGACTGGCGATGTTTTGCTCAGCCAATCCAGCAGCAATCGCATACATCGGAATTGTGTGAAGTTCATGTGGCGCGCAAGCAAGCAAGACCGGACGAGCATTCTCTGGCTCAGTTACCGTGCTGGCTAGGTTACGGAATAAGCCAGTAATTGATTCTGATATTAAGTGCTCTTGTTCAACGCCTTCACCGGTTTGTTCCCACTTCTCGCCCAGTGCTACTAAGACTGGAATCAAAACGTTTTCCCAAGTCCACACCACACCATGATTTTCCAAAGAATTACCGATGATCTGGTCACAGCCACTTGCATCCAAAGTTGATGCAGCGCGATTCAGGGATCTAATGATTGTTTTTGGACTATCCAGGGCAATGACGTTGTCAGCTTGATCCTCTGAGTCTGAAACAACATGAAGCTTCGGTGCGGCATTTGATTCAGGTGCCAGGTTCGCTGGAATGACATTTTGGGTCAGAGCGGTCTTTGCTGCTTCACTTGGCAGCACGCCGTTGAGCATGAGCTTGCGCATCAGATCGATTCGGGCAACATCGGTGCCTGAGTATCTGCGATGTGAGCCAGCTGCGTGAACGCTAGGTCCAAGGCCATATCGGCGGTCCCAGGTGCGAAGGGTTGCCGGGGCAATTCCAATCCGACGGGCCACGGCTGCAACGGTTAGGCCGATTTCGACCTTGGATGCGCTCTGTGACATGTGACTCATTCTCGTCCCACTTTGGGCATTCTGCACCTTGAGAGGCAAGCAAATCCATTGAATTATGGCTTTTTCCCAGAAACATAGGCAAAACGGGGCAAAACTTATTCAGTGAAGTTGCTTGACCAACTTATGGCGCGGTTCTAAGGTGAGAGCACAAAGTAAATACCTATCGGGAGGAACCAAATGGCTGATCTATCTAGATTGCCTGGTCCAAATGCAGACTTCTGGGATTGGCAGCTGCACTCAGCTTGCCGAGGCCTGGATTCAGATATTTTCTATCACCCAGATGGCGAACGTGGATCGGCTCGGGAACGTCGAGTAGCAACTGCGAAAGCAATTTGCGCAGCTTGTCCAGTACTAGCGCAGTGCCGAGAGCACGCACTTAAGACTCGTGAGCCTTACGGCGTTTGGGGTGGCATGAGTGAAGAAGATCGCGAAGCTCACTATGCTCGTCAAGCTCGCGCAAATCGAATCTCTTCTTAAGTTAAAGAATTAAAAACAAAACCCCCGGACAATGTCCGGGGGTTTTGTTTTGTTTCTAATTTTTGTGCATGGCACTTTAGTGCGTAAGTTTGCGAAGCCTTGCGGTTCGCAAACAAATGACAATGCCCATTTAGGACACACTCACTTTAGTGAGTGTGTCCAGCGTGTGAGTGACCGTGGCCACCGCCATCTTCTGGAGCCTTTTCTTTCTTCTCAACAACAAGTGCTTCAGTTGTAAGTAACATGCCTGCGATTGATGCAGCGTTCTCAAGTGCGGAACGAGTTACCTTAACTGGATCGATAACACCTTGAGCTACAAGGTCGCCGTACTCGCCAGTTGCAGCATTGATGCCTTGACCTTGTCCAAGTTCACGAACGCGATCAACAACTACGTAACCTTCAAGTCCAGCATTCTCAGCAATCCAACGAAGTGGTTCTACGACGCCGCGGCGAACAATCTGAACACCAATTGCTTGGTCACCAGTTAGTCCTAGGTCGCCATTAAGAACTGCAGATGCGTGAATCAAAGCAGAGCCACCACCAGAGACGATGCCTTCTTCGATTGCAGCGCGAGTTGCAGAAACAGCATCTTCGATACGGTGCTTCTTTTCCTTAAGTTCAACTTCGGTGTGTGCGCCAACCTTGATTACGCATACGCCACCGGAAAGCTTTGCCAAACGCTCAGAAAGCTTTTCCTTATCCCAATCGGAATCGGAGTTTTCAATCTCACGCTTGATCTGGCTAACGCGATCATTTACTGCAGCAGCTTCGCCGCCACCATCAACGATTGTGGTGTTGTCCTTTGTGGCTACAACGCGACGGGCGCTACCCAAAACTTCTAGGCCAACCTGATCAATCTTTAGACCAATGTCTGCAGAGATAACCTGAGCGCCAGTAAGAATTGCAATGTCTTCCAAGATCGCCTTACGACGGTCTCCGAATGCTGGTGCCTTAATTGCAACGCTTGGGAAAGTTCCGCGGATTCGGTTAACCACAAGTGTCGAAAGCGCTTCGCCATCAACATCTTCAGCGATGATTACAAGTGGCTTGCTAGCTGCTGAAACCTTTTCCAAAATTGGAAGAAGTTCGGCAACGCTAGAAATCTTGCCCTGCACCAAAAGGATCGCTGGGTTTTCAATTACAGCTTCCATGCGATCAGCATCAGTTACGAAGTAAGGCGAGATGTAACCCTTATCGAACTGCATGCCTTCGGTGAATTCCAATTCCATTGCAGTAGTACTGGACTCTTCTACAGAGATAACGCCATCTTTGCCAACCTTGTCGAAGGCTTCAGCGATCATGTCGCCAATTACCTTGTCACGGGAGCTAATTGCGCCAACTTGTGAGATGCCTTCTTTGCCATCTACTGGACGAGCCTGCTTTAGAAGTTCATCCTTCATGGCAGCTACTGCAGCTTCGATGCCGCGCTTAAGTTCTACTGGTGCGCCACCTGCAGCAACAACCTTTAGGCCTTCGCGCACGAATGCCTGTGCAAGCACAGTTGCAGTTGTAGTTCCGTCACCGGCAACGTCGTTTGTCTTGGTGGCAACTTCTTTAGCTAGCTGCGCACCAAGGTTTTCGTATGAGTCTTCAAGTTCAATTTCGCGGGCAATGGTTACGCCATCGTTAGTGATTGTTGGGGCGCCCCATGCTTTGCTAATGACTACGTTGCGGCCCTTTGGTCCAAGGGTTACCTTGACTGCATCAGCAAGGGCATTAACACCACGCTCTAATGCGCGACGAGCATCTTCGTCGAATTCAACGGTCTTTGCCATTTGTATTTCTCCAAAACTAATAGTTCATAAAGTTGCTAACGCCCCGATATAGATCGGGGCGCTAGCTTGAGGTTTTTATTTTTCGACGATTGCGAGAATGTCGCGAGCGCCAAGAAGAAGGTACTCAACACCGTTGTACTTAACTTCGGTGCCGCCGTACTTGGAGTAGATAACAACGTCGCCGACTTTGACGTCAAGCGGAATTCGCTTTTCGCCGTCTTCATCGAAACGACCTGGTCCTACTGCGACGACCTTGCCCTCTTGTGGCTTTTCCTTAGCGGTATCTGGGATTACCAAACCCGAAGCGGTGGTCTGCTCGGCTTCTAGTGACTGAACGAGGATGCGATCCTCAAGTGGCTTAATGTTGACCGACACGTCGTGTCTCCTGTTATTACTCGGTTTGAATTAGCACCCGAGGCTTTAGAGTGCTAATCCAAATGTAAGCAGGTTTTGGCACTCGGTCAACTTGAGTGCCAGTCCAAGGCCTCAT
>JBIIZV010000052.1:0-6130 GCA_044346095.1 Candidatus Nanopelagicales bacterium | reverse complement strand
ATGTGCCCAACGGTCGCTCGACCCGTTAGTGGTTGATCCAAACCAATTTGCTGAACTGCCTTGATTAGATGTGAAGCTGCAACTAAAGCGTCGCGACGAGTTTCCATCGGATATGTACCGGTATGACCTGCTTGGCCTGTGATGCCAACTCGGAACCAACGCATACCTTGCACCAAAGTGACGACGCCAATTTGAAGATTCTCATCTTGCAGAATCGGGCCTTGTTCAATGTGAATTTCGAAATATGCTTGATGCTCGACCGGAGAGACTTTGTCAGTTCCGGCATAACCAATTTCGGTTAGTGACTTCCCAAGTTGAACTCCGTCAACATCTTTTCGAACTAACAGCTCATCCGCAGTAAATTTTCCGGCGAAGTACGCAGCGCCCATCATGGCTGGTGCAAAGCGAGCGCCTTCTTCATTTGTCCAAACTGCTACTTCGATTGCATGCTTAGTTTCAGTTTTAGATTCGTGCATTACTCGAAGTAATTCCAAGCCAGCCATGACGCCATAGATGCCGTCATACTTTCCACCTAGTGGTTGGGAATCTAAATGTGAACCAATCAGAATTGCTTTTGCACTTGCATCAGTTCCAGTCCGGCGCATAAAAGTGTTTCCCAAGGCATCGACACGAATTGTGCAACCAAGTTCGCGAGCTACCGCAACTACATAATCGCGTGCCTGGCCATCTTCCTTGGATGCTGCTAAACGATGTAGCCCGCCAGCCGGTGTTGCACCGAATACCGAAACTTCATCAAGAGATTTCCAGAGCCGAGCGGAATTGATTTGGGGAGTGGTCATGCCTGTGCTTTACGCACGTAATGGAAATCGCAATGCGAGTCGCCACCCATGATGGTTTTAGTGCGAGTGATCTCAATGGTTGGGTCGTAACCAACAATGAATTCAAAGTCACGGGTGCAGGAAAGCAGGTTTCCAATTTCTGCCAAGCCCATTTCTTGATACATCTCGGCATATGCACAGCGCTTCACTTCGTAGGTGTAAACCTCTTCAGATTCTTCAATTACATCGGTGACTAGTGCGTCATCCTTTTTCCAAAGATCTTGGATGGCAATGAAAGTTAATAGGTTCGCGCCATTTGGCTCACTGGCTGCAAATCGCGCGCCAGCCTTATGCGCATCTTCCGTGATCGCTTCCCGAATAATGTCGGAAGCACGTTCCTGGCCCAATTCACGCTTCATGATCTGGTAAATCGGAGAAATGATGTTCGCCTCGATCCGGCGGCGCTGCAAAATGCCCAGTTGGTCGTCTTGGTCTTGAACTGAGACGCTCAAATTTTCTGCTGATGTTGCCATGTGATTCTCCCGATTTCCTAGGGTTTTAATAATCGTAGTATTCATGCGGATATTCGGAGTGCCAAGATTTGGCAATTGGCCAGAGCCAATTGACCAGTTAGGCTCAATTTCCCTGTAACGGCAGGTATTCGATACGCTAACGGGGCGCAGAAATGCGTTTCTAGAAGAAAAGACTGGCCCCCTTGGCACAGTGGTAGCGCACTTCCTTGGTAAGGAAGAGGTCGTCAGTTCGATTCTGACAGGGGGCTCGAAGGCCGTGTTTACGCACGGTTTTAAGCCGGGGTAGCTCAGCTTGGTAGAGCAAGCGGCTCATAATCGCTGTGTCGCCGGTTCAAGTCCGGCCCTCGGTACGTAAAGGCAAGACCAGTTACACACCATGTGTAATTGCTCAAACGAAAGGCAAGACCATGGCACGTAACGACGTTCGTCCAAAGATCACTTTGGCATGCGAAGACTGCAAAGACCGCAACTACATCTCACGCAAGAATCGTCGTAACGATCCTGATCGCCTTGAGATCAAGAAGCATTGTCCTAAGTGCAACAAGCACACCCTTCACAAGGAAACTCGTTAATTAATTAACGTTCGTTAATTGTTTAGGGGAATCCCATGGGAATGAACCACGACATGATTGGTCATGTCTATCCACCTTCAAAGCCTTACTTGGTGACGTCAGAAAATATTTCTGCATTTGTTAAAGCTTTGGGCGATTCAAATCCTGCATATGCAGACGGCACTGTTGCGCCTCCAACATTTCCAATTGTGGTCACAATGAATGCCATGGATACCGCTTTCCATGACCCAGCATTGCAATTGGACTACTCACGTCTAGTTCACAGCGATCAAAAGTTTGAATATGTTCGCCCAATTCGCGTTGGCGACGAACTAACAGTCGCTGCATCAGTAGAAGAAATTAAGCCGCTCGGTACAAACGAAATTGCAACCTTTAAGACTGATGTTTTCTCTGGTGATGAACTTGTTGTTACGGGCTGGTCCAAAATTGTTGTGCGAGGGCCAGAAGCATGACATTAAAGATTTCAGACGTATCGGTAGGAATGGAACTCCCTGCTCTGGATTTAGCATTCACTCGAGCTGACTTAGTTGCTTACGCAAATGCTTCCGGTGACCAAAATCCAATTCACCAGGATGAAGAATTTGCAAAGTCCGTTGGACTCCCAGATGTAATTGCTCACGGCATGTTGACCATGGGCCGTGCAATTCAGGTTGTGACGAATTGGGTTGGCGATCCAACTGCAGTAATCGACTATTCGGTTCGAATGACTCGTCCAGTTGTTGTACCAAATACTGCCGAAGGCTCAGTTGTTAGTTTCACTGGAAAAGTTGCCCAGATTAATGACGATGGGACTGTTCAAGTTGATCTTGGCGCAGTCTTTGGCGAAACAAAAGTCCTAGGTTTAGCAAAAGCAACTGTGCGAATAGCACAATAGGAACATGATGCGCAGCCTTGCGGAACTGACCACTTTGCGCGTGGGTGGCACGCCAAACTCTTTAGTTGTTGCGACCTCTGAATCTGAAATCATCGAGGCTGTCTCAGCAAATCCCAATGCCTTGATCCTGGGTGGCGGCAGCAATGTTTTGGTTAGCGATAACTTCCACGGCGATGTGATCAAGATTGAATCACAAGGTTTCGAAAATGATGAATCTGCCTGTGCTGGTGCTTGGGTAACTGTTGCTGCTGGACACAACTGGAATGATTTCGTGGCTACCGCAGTGGCAAATGGTTGGACTGGAATTGAAGGACTGGCTGGCATTCCGGGAACTGTTGGTGCAACCCCAATTCAAAATGTGGGTGCTTACGGGCAAAGTGTGAGCGAAACGATTGCGCAAGTTCGAGCTTGGAATAAAAAGACAAAGTCAGTCGACACAATTTTTGCTGCTGATTGTGAGTTTGGATATCGCTCATCAGTTTTCAAAACTAATCCTGATACCTGGGTTATCTTGAGTGTTACATTTCAGTTGCCACTTGGAACAATGTCAGCACCAATTGCATATAACGAACTAGCTGCAAAACTTGGTGTTGAAATTGGAGATCGAGTTAGCACTTCTGATTTGCAAGCTGCCGTGCTAGAACTACGTTCCGGCAAAGGCATGGTTCTAGATTCAGCAGATCATGACACCTGGAGCGTTGGATCATTCTTTATGAATCCAAGAGTTGCCGTAGCACCCACGGATGCACCGAATTGGCCTGAGGTTGACGGCACTGTAAAAGTAAGTGCAGCTTGGTTGATTGAGCAAGCTGGATTTTCTAAAGGATTTACGTTAAACGGTCGGGCGGCACTATCAAGTAAACACACTTTGGCAATTACAAATCGTGGCAACGCTACCAGTGCGGATGTTTCCGAACTTGCTGATCACATCGTCGCTGGCGTAAAGGCAAAGTTCGACATTGAACTAAAACCAGAAGCTACTTTCATCAGCTAAACAAATCGACTAAAGAACTTTCGATTATTTGCAACTAGGCGATACAACCCTGCCGCTACCCATGACATTGGTGGAATAAAAGTAAGCCAACCCAGGGCTCCCCATAATCCACCACGGATACGCAAGACTTTTCCTACAGCTTTTGCGCCACTGAAACGAATTGGATCTGAGTTTGGATTTTCAATAAACCAAACTGAATGTTCCAGTTGTTCCTGAGTTAAGCCATAAGTGTTCGTTAACTCAGTACTTGGAACATTCACCCAACCTGTTGGAACTATGCCCGCAAGTTTCTTGGCAGTGCGCTGACAAAAGCCGCAGTTGCCATCAGTGATCAGAATTGAGGACAAAAGCTAACCCATGAATGGGTATTGGTAATTCTGAGCCGGAACCATAGTTTCCTTGATGCTGCGATCACTCGTCCAGCGCTGCAAGTTAAGTGCTGCGCCAGCTTTGTCGTTAGTACCAGATGCCCGGGCACCACCAAATGGCTGCTGGCCAACAACTGCGCCGGTCGGCTTGTCGTTGACATAGAAGTTGCCGGCAGCAAAACGAAGCGCATGTGACATTTCATTGATGGCATCACGATCTTGGGCAATGATGGCGCCGGTTAACGCATACTTTGCGATGCCTTCCATTTGCGTCAAAGCATCGCGCCAGTTGTTGTCTTCGTAAACCGAAACTGCGAGAACTGGTCCGAAGTATTCGTCTGTGAAGAATTCAGCAGTTGGGTCAGAACCGACCAAAACTGTTGGGCGAATGAACCAACCTTCGCTGCCGTCATAAGTTCCACCGGCTGCAACTTCGATTGACTTGTCAGCGTGAGCGCGATCGATTGCACCGCTTACTCGCTTGAAAGCCTTTTCATCAATGACTGCAGTCATGAAGTTGCTGAAGTCAGATGCGTGACCTTGCTTGATGCCTTCAACTTCAGCCAAGAAGTCATCCTTAATTGCATTCCAGATATTGCGTGGCACGTAAGCGCGTGATGCTGCTGAACACTTTTGTCCTTGGAATTCAAAAGCGCCACGAATCATTGCAGTGATTAGAGTGCGGTGTTCGGCTGATGGGTGAGCAAAGATGAAGTCCTTGCCACCGGTTTCTCCAACTAAACGAGGGTAGGAACGGTAATTCGAAATATTGTTTCCAACGGTCTTCCAAAGATGCTGGAACACCGGAGTTGAACCTGTGAAGTGAATGCCTGCTAAATCTGGATCGGCGAGTGCAACATCAGAAACTGCAATGCCATCGCCGGTAACCATGTTTATAACGCCTGGCGGTAAACCAGCAGCCATCAAAAGATCCATAGTGATCGAAGCGGCAACTTGCTGAGTAGGGGATGGCTTCCAAATAACCGTGTTACCCATCAAAGCGGGAGCAGTTGGAAGGTTGCCAGCAATCGCTGTGAAGTTAAACGGTGTGATGGCGTAAACGAAACCTTCAAGTGGACGATGATCAGTTCGGTTCCAAACTCCAGGAGAAGACACTGGCTGTTCTTGCAAAATCTGGCGAGCGAAGTGAACGTTGAAACGCCAGAAATCGATCAACTCACAAGTTGAATCAATCTCGGCTTGGTATGCAGTCTTGGACTGACCCCAAACGGTTGCAGCTAAAACTTTGTTACGCCATGGACCCGACAACAAATCAGCAGCACGCAAAATCACGGCAGCACGCTCATCGAATGGCAGATCGCGCCACATCAGTGCCGCAGCCTTGGCAGCAGAAATTGCGCTTGTGGCATCAGCTTGGGTTGAGTTGGCAGTTACGCCAAGTACTCGGGAGTGTTCATGTGGACTGCGAACTTCGATCTTTTCGCCGGAGGCCATAACTTTCTTGCCACCAATTACGTTAGGTAATTCGTGAGTAGTAGCAACAAGATCTTTCAGACCTTGTTCTAGGCCAGCACGCTCAGGAGTGCCTGGGGCAAATGTGCCAATTGGCTCGTTGTATGGGACGGGAACATGTGTGATTGCATCCATAGGTACATCCTGACACCTACCTATCTATACGCAAGAATGGACCCATGCGCGTTTGGATTCCAGTTACTGCTCAGCAAATCTCTGAATTCAAGGAATCAAAAGCTTTAACGGCTCAAAGCGGGTACTCAGTTACCGACGGATGGGCCCAATCTTGGGATGAAACCGACCCGGAAGTTTTGGAGGCCGAGATTTTGCAGGCTGCTGGGACCGAAAGTCGACTGGTTGTCGTAGCTGAATGCCTGGCCGAAATTCAAAACAGCGAAACTGGTCAGATCTCAATCCCTAACCCGGTCGCAAAAGCCCAGATTCAGGCGATTTTTGCCGCAAGAGCCTCTGAACCCGAGGATTTCCTGTGGTTTGGTCCGACAGAGCCAGATGAGGCCTTGGACTGGCACTCAAGTT
>JBIIZV010000006.1:0-19505 GCA_044346095.1 Candidatus Nanopelagicales bacterium | reverse complement strand
TGCCAGAGCGAACTAAAGAATTACTCAATAAGACGAAAGTCGCTACTGAAAATGTGCCAGGACTTCTAGTCAATGTTGCGATTGGATACGGGGGCCGACAAGAAGTTGTCGATGCCGTTCGATCGCTATTGCTAGAAGAGTCTGCAGCCGGAAAATCACTGGATGAAGTTGCAACAAAGATTGATATTGAGCACATAGCTGCTCACCTTTACACCAAAGGGCAGCCTGACCCTGATCTAGTGATTAGAACTTCGGGCGAACAGAGATTGAGTGGATTCTTGTTGTGGCAAAGCGCTCACTCTGAGTTCTACTTTTGCGAAGCCTACTGGCCAAATTTTCGCCAGATTGATTTCTTACGAGCAGTTCGCTCGTATGCAGCGCGAAACCGCAGGTTTGGTATTTAACTGAAGACTCCGATTGAGTTCTTTAGAATCTCTAAATCTGTCGTTGGGGCATCGCAAACGAATCCTCGACATACATACGCCGTAGATTTTTCATCCAAAACTTTTCGATTCACTAGCAATGGCTGGTCACCGCCCCAGGCATAAACCATTCCAGGTGCAGTCCCCTTAGCTAAGGCTTCCCGGAATCCAGAATCAGTTGAACCAACAACTGCAACTTCACGCGGACCATCGAGCCAAGTTACAAACATGGCACTGCCCCAGCCTGCAAAGCGGGTGTGTGATGCAACCAACGGAATCAAAGCTGGAATGAATTTCTCTGCCCAAGCTCGCATTTCCATATCTCCCGATAGCGCAGAGTAAGTTAGTGCTGCATCGATAGTGGCTGCCCAGCCTGAAGGCGTAACGTTGTCGGTTGGATCCACTTGCCTAGTTGCCACATCTTTGGCTACTGGCTCAACATCATTTGCGGTATCCGTTAATCCTGAGTCCTGTTGGAAATGATCCTTTATGTCGTTAAGTAAAGTTCCAGCCAATTCACGCCAAGCGTCATCACTGGTTGCTTGAGCCAAGGACAAAAACGCACTTGCTACCAATGCTTGATCCTCGAGAACACCAAGGGCATGAAGTCCTGGTTTGCCATCGCGAGAAACTCTGACAAGTCGGCTCGGGTGATTTGGATCAGCTCCCAAGTGAGTGCTCACTAATAGATCTGCAGCGCGCGTTGCGCACTCAATCCAGTCTTGACGGTTACAAACACTGCCGGCATCAACCAAGGCTCGGATAGCTAGGCCATTCCAACTTGCAACAATTTTGTCGTCTCTGCCAGGACGTGGCCTGACGGCTCTTGCGGTCAACAGCTTCGCACGTAATACATTCCACCTATCCCAATCATCTGGATCATGATGGAGTGTCAGAACCGATTTGCCGTGTTCAAAAGTTCCGGCTTCAGTTACATTGCAAAGTTGGATAACCCAGTCTGCATCCGATTCACCTTGGGAATCTGAACCAAGTGCTTCCCTAATCTGTTGTGGCGTCCAGGCATAGAACGCACCTTCTTCTGAATGTTCAGTTTCCATGTCGATGCTGTCTGCGTCCAGTGCAGCAGCAAATCCACCTTCTGGAGTTAACATTTCGCGAATCAAGAATTCAGCAGTTTCAGTTGTTACCCGCAGCGCTTGTTCATCACCAGTTAGTCGGTACAAGTGAGCATAAATCGAAAGGAGTTGGGCGTTGTCATAGAGCATTTTTTCAAAGTGCGGAACCGTCCAGGTTGCATCCACGCTGTAGCGCGCGAACCCTCCACCAAGTTGGTCGTACATTCCGCCTCGGGCCATGGCATTACATGTGTGTTCAATCATTTGCATGCCACGGAAATCTGGTTCAGTTCCATTCAGTCTCTGCAACGCTTCATTTCGAAGCAAGAACTCGAGAGCTAATGAAGGTGGGAACTTTGGAGCATCGCCGAAACCACCATTGCTTGGGTCAAAGCTGGATGCAAGTGATTCGATACCTGAAGTAGCAGCAAATGCAATTTCATCTCGAGTGAAATCGGACTTGGATTTAACAATTAGTTCATTGCGCGATCCAATGTGCTCCATGATTCGGGCTGAGGAATCACTCACTCGCTCTCGCTCAGTTGTCCAAGTGTCATTCAAAGCAAGCAAGACTTGAGTGAATGATGGCATGCCATGGGACGGACGTGGCGGGAAATATGTTCCGGCATACCAAGGGCGACGATCATGGTCTAGCCATACCGAATTTGGCCAGCCACCATGTCCAGTCATGGCTTGCGTCGCTTCCATATACAAAGAATCAACCGCTGGTAGTTCTTCGCGATCAACTTTTATGTTTACGAAGTACTCATTCATTAGTGCAGCTACTGATGGATTCTCGAAACTTTCATGTGCCATAACGTGACACCAGTGACAAGCGCTGTAGCCAACACTCAAAAAGATTGGGACATCACGAGTTCGGGCAAGTTCAAATGCTTCTTCTGACCAGGGATACCAATCCACAGGATTGTCAGCATGCTGCAACAGATATGGCGATGTTGAATCTACGAGGCGATTTGGCACACCTCATTGTTTCATTTCTCTTCGGTAATCAAAACTGGCCGGGAAACAATCACGCCAGAGATTAGTTGCACTAACAAGGCAAACCCGAGTGCAAAGAATGCTGCCGACCAAGAATTCGTAATGTCTCGCAAGAATCCCAGAGTTAAGGGACCTAACGCGGAAATCACATATCCCCCACCTTGCATAAAGGAACCTAAATCTCTTGCGGTTTCGGGCGTGCCGGATCGCAAGAGAACCAAAGTTAAGGCGAGTGGGAACGACGAACCAAGCCCAACTCCAAGTAAGAAAACCCAAAGCCATGTGGCTGCAGGCCAAAGCCCATGAATAGCAAAGCTGTAGATTCCAATGAGTCCCACTGCAAAGACGGCAACAAATCCAACACATAATCCAACTTGAGACGTGAACTTGGCAGCAAGTGGTGGCACAAACAATCCAGTTGGTAGCCCAATTAGGACTAGGAGTGCAAGCTGTTTTCCGGCAGTTACTGGATCGGTTCCTGCTTCCCGCAAAATTGTTGGCAACCAAGTATTCATCGAGTGGAAATTTATGGACTGGAATCCGAAGTACAAGGTCAAACTCCAAGCCAATGGATTCCGAACTAAGGCCTTCATATTGTGTGGAGTATCTAGACGCACGTCTTGAGTATTTGGGTGCTTATAAAAACGCCAAATAATGAAAACAATTAGCGGCAAGATTGCCCACACTTCGAGAGCTTCCCGCCACGAGCCAAGTCGATTAGCTATCGGATAGGTAATGAGCGCTGCAACTGCTGCAGAGAATGAAATCGCACCAGCGATCATTCCCATCACGCCACCAATGCGCGTTGGGAAATCTCTTCGGGTAATTAGTGATGGCACAACGTTGCCAACTGCAACACCAAGTCCAATGATGATCGTTCCCAAGTAGAGCACAACTACAAAGGGCAGCAATCGAAGGTGACCGCCGAGTGCGAGTGCGAGCAAACTTAATGAGATCGCTTTGTTTGGACTAATTCGATGAAGTAAGCGCGGCACTAGAAGTGCACCAAGTCCAAACATAAGAATTGGAAGGGTACTCAACAATGAACCAGCAGTTGCAGATAAGCCGAAGTCTTCGCGAATTTCAGGAAGTACTGGACCCACCGATGTTGTCAGAGGTCGTAATGTCATTGCGACAAAGAAAAGTGGAAGCGCCTTGATTATGAAATCTTGCTTATCCAAGCCTTGATTTTGCGACATCTACGACTCCCAACGCTTCAAACCTAGTGGTCAACTAGTTATTGATGTGTTTGGGATGCATAAAAAAACACCCACCCGTCCGACCTGATCTTCGACCCCACATTCGCCTGCTGGAGCTTTCGCAGCGTCAATCGCCACTACTAACCCTCGCTGTTGATTTTGACCATCTGGATCAAAGAACAGGCAGGACTTACTTCTAAACCGCACCGTGCTCAACGACCAAAAGTCGTCTTACGTGGACCGCTTTGCCTGCGGCTGGCATCGGCTTGTTGCAAACCAACTTCGAAGAACTGGTTTGCAACGCAATCACGGACCCGGGTGGGTGCCGACTTTTAGGTTATCTGGTTTTTGGAGTGCCGCACAAAGCCAGTGCAAAGATCCGTTGAGCACCAGCAAATCTAAGCGCCTTTGCTGCGCTATTCAAGGTAGCTCCAGTAGTAATCACATCGTCGACAACTACAACCATGCCATACAAAGCCCGACGCGTACCAAAAGCGCCTTCCAGGTTGTCATGACGTTGCGCAGCTGATAATCCAACTTGATCTAAAACTTGCCTTCGAAGGTAAAGATTGGAGTCATCAAATTTAATGGACGTCTTGTCTCGTGCTATTCGACCACAAAGATTTGCAACCGAGTCAAAACCTCGATCCCTTACTTTTTGCTTTGAACTTGGAATTGGAATCAAGGTCAGATTTTTAGACTCAAGGAATCTTTCAAAAGTGTTGAACAAGATTTGAGACAACATCTCGGCGTATCGAGCATCACCATTTTTGTAGCAAATCAAGGAATCGCGAAGCCAACCCGAATACTCACCAGCGCAAAAGCATGACTCAACTTCACTTAGATCCTTGGCTCTAAATGGCTTAATGGTTGTGATGCATGTGGCACAGTACTCAACCCCAAGGCGTGAGCAGATTAAACATCTGGGTGTAAACACTAATTGTTTTAAAACCGACACACGTTAGCGTGGAGCAAATAATCCATTACTGAAATTTCAGATTAGATTTTGTTGACAACTTCTGGGTGTTGATTAATTAGAGAAGAATCCACCGATTCCAGAAGTAATTTGAGTCCAGGATCCGAAGCTCTGCTGGTAAACAAATTGGCTTGCGCCATCGACTGCGGATACGAACAGCTTGCCAGCCCCATCTACTGAAACTTGTTGCGCTCCAACTGGGGTACTGAACAACTTGGTTTTGCCGTCAAGTAGTGAAACGTCGAAAAGCAGCTCACTCTTGGATTCATCGGAGCCAATTACTGCCACGGAAGTCGGTGAGCTCCAAACTATGTCACGAACGGAAGTTATAGATCGCTCAATTCGATGCAGGCCAATGATTCTGGTTTCTGAATCAGTCCTAAAAATTGCGCCAACTGCAATTATGTCTTGGATGCCATTTGAAAGGACAACAGCTACCCGAACCCCATCACCTGCTACCGCAACTTGTTTAACTTGATCATTTGTTCCAAGTGTTGAAACATCGACAAGTACAGGTCGCAAGGTTCCGTCACTTAAAACTTCGCGCACTCCCTGGCCAGCATCAGAAAAGTAGATGTTTCCATCTCGATCCCAAGTTGGTTTAGATATCTGATCCCCTTGTGCAACAACCTCAAACTGTGATTCTGATGAGTTAGTCACCTGGAGAGATTTGCGATCCGCAGTAACTGTGGCTATTCGGGTTTCCGTTGGATTTGGGGCAGCAAATACCAGCGGCGCTGGAGCAACGTACTTCAAGGTATCTGAATCATTGACTACAGAAAAGATCTTTTCGTTTCTAATCACATTCAAGTTAGTAGCTTCAGGATTCGGCAAAGTAGATAGGTTTTGCCAGTCCTGAATGGTTTGGAGTGCACCAATGTTTGACAGTGCCAATGGTTGGCCGGACACAGAAATCTGCACTGCTGACACATTCGGAAGCACATTAAGCGTCCAAACTAATTGGGCAGATATTGCTTGTCGCGTAGCTTCGTCTGCGCCTAAAATTTCATCGGATAAATCAACTTCGGCAATTCCATTGGTAATTGGAACCGAGCCATAGGTCAAAGTTGTGCCCACTGGGAAAGCGCTTGTTGCAACTGGAGATAAATATGGTGACGGACCATCAAGTAGAGATCGAACTAAAGTTGTGGCTGCACCGGAATTACTAACTGGCACCAAGACATTGTCAGTAATCAATGACTCCAGCTCAGTATCAAAAAAGTAAATTGGGAAACTGCGGAAGGAGCGATCTACGTCACCGCTAGAAAGCAAGATCCCATCATTTGGTTCTGAAATTCGCCATTCACCACCCGCATCCTGCTTTAACTCAAACGACTTAGAAACTTGGGCACCAGGATCACTGCTTTGATATCTACCCAAATCTGAAATTGTTCCAAGTTTTGCGGCACTTACCGTTAGCGTGGGTGAACTTTCAGAGACTTCAATAGTTGAAGGTTCGTAAATCTCGATTCCGGTAAGTGGATTCCAGTCCCCTGCCGATTCAACATCCAGGTACTGACGAGCGATTCCATAATTCTCAGAAGGGTCAGCGCTGGCATCTAAGAAACCCCGCACAATTTCTTCTGGTGTCATTCCAGCACTTGGTGGGCGGGCAATAACTCTCACAAACTGAGCCGAGGTGTCTGCAGAAATTTCCTCACCGAAATAGACCTCACTTGAGTTTGGTATTCCGGCACAGCCTGAAAGTAAAACAACAAGAGTGCATAAGCCGCCTGTGACTTTTAACCTCATGGGGCACCTGCCGAAATGGCCACATCGGTAATCGCACCCAATTCAATTCGCGGAAGGGTCAAAACAAACTGCGCGCCTTCATTAGGTGCGCCCCACACATCGATGATCCCACCGTGCAGAGCCGCGTCTTCTGCAGAAATTGAAAGTCCTAAACCGGTGCCTCCAAGAGTTCGCTGCCGCGCCGGATCTGCACGCCAAAAGCGACCAAAGACTCGAGATAGATCTTCAACAGCAATACCTTGTCCGCGGTCTCTGACGGAGATAGATACACAAGAGTCATTACCTGCAACCTCAACTTCAACATCAGTGCCGTCACAATGCTCGATTGCATTCACAATTAGATTTCGGATGATTCGAGAAACTCTGCGCTTATCAGCTGTAACTGTCGCATCACCGTTACTTACAAACTTGAATTTTGTTGAATGTTCAGCGGCGATTTCTTCGTTATCGCGCAGAATGTTTTCTGTGATGACCGAAAGGTCAACCGGAGCGCTTTCAAGCGGTGACGCCCCTGCATCAATTTTGCTCATCTCGAGTAGGTCACTCAATAGCAAATCGAATCTATCTACTTGGTTTCGCAAAAGTTCCGCTGATCTTGCCATGTCTGGATCAAAGTCAGCGCGTGCGTTGTAAATCATTTCGCTTGCCATTCGCACTGTTGTTAACGGAGTGCGTAATTCGTGGGATACATCAGAAACAAACTGTTGTTGAAGCTGGGATAAAGATTCCAGTCGAATAATCTGGCTTTGCAAGCTGGTTGCCATTTCGTTGAACGAGCCAGCAAGTCGAGCAATGTCATCTTCACCGTTGACTTGCATTCGCCGATCTAAGTCACCGGATGCAATCTGGACCGCAATCTCAGCTGCCTCCCTGACCGGATCAGTGACGCGAGAGGTGACAAACCAGGCCAGCACCATCAAGCTCACCAACAGAATGATTCCAGTTGCTGCAACTCCCTGCTTTACAAGATCAATTGTTCGTTGCTCATTATCAAGTGGGAATAGTAAATAAAGTTCGTATGCACCCACTCGCGGAATGGTAACTGGCGAGCCAACAACAAGGCCTGGAGAAGTGGTGCCACCTTCATAAATTAAATTTGAATAGGCCCAGGCTTGGCGATCACGCTCGCGAATTGCAGTTCTTAACGTTTCCGGAATAGAAGCTTCCGAAATCAATTTAGTTCCACGCTCTGGTACCCCGACCAAATCCGGATCACTCAAGAACAAAGCGTCATATATTCCAGGCGAACCAGCGCGTACGGCTAGAGCGGTAATTACGGAATCCACAAGTCTGGTGTTATTCGGTGCCACGAGTCCAATATCTGAAGCATCAAGGAGTCGTTGTACTTCGAGCCTGGCCGCGGTTGCTTCTGTTAACGCGCTTTGTTGTTTCGCTTCAAGTAGGCCTGAGGTCACTTGATTAACGAGAAGTATGCCAACAATACTTAGGACTGTTGCAGAGATTGCAAATGTCAAGATGAGCAAACGAAGCTGGAGGTTTCTTCTCCAGTGGCTTCGGATCGATGTCTTCTCTCGAGCTGAAGTGCTCACAGCTTAGGTTTGCCCTGCCTTGTAGCCAACCCCTCGAACGGTGACAACAATTTCAGGATGCTCTGGATCGATCTCAATTTTTGCACGAAGTCTTTGTACGTGAACGTTAACTAGTCGGGTGTCTGCAGCGTGTTGATATTCCCAAACTTCTTCTAGCAGCGCTTCCCGTGAAAACACTTGCCAAGGGCGCTTAGCTAGCGTGACAAGTAACTTGAATTCCAAAACTGTAAGCGAGATGTTTCTATCGCCACGCTTTACTCCATGACCAGCAACGTCAATAACTAAATCGCCAACACTTATTTCATTTACGGACGGTGCTTCGATGTTCCTTAAGCGAGCACGAATTCTGGCAATTAATTCTTCGTTCTTGATTGGCTTAACGACGTAGTCGTCCGCTCCAGCTTCTAAGCCAGTGACAACATCACTGGTATCGCTTCTCGCCGTCAACATAACAATTGGAATTCCACTGGATTCTCTAATTGCACGGCAAATCTCAATGCCATCTCGACCTGGAAGCATTAAGTCAAGTAAAACTAAATCTGGATTCACAACTTGAAATGCATTAAGTGCTTGATTTCCGTCAGCACAATACGAAACTTCAAAGCCCTCTGCGCGCAGCAGAATACCTACGATCTCAGCAATAGATTGATCATCTTCGATGACCAAGATGCGCTGACCCATTTCGGCACTCCCTATTAACGCTATTTGAATGCCAAATTTACCTCACGAATGAGAAACCTCGGTACCGATTGGAGTAATGCCTATAAACGTTGGCTAATCTAAGGTAATGCTGCTTAAAGATTTCGTCACCAAAATGCGTACTGAGCTAGGCAAGTTTGGTGTCATCGGATTAGTGGCCTACATAATCGACTTAACCGTTTTTAACCTTTTGAGGTTTGCTGGTGGCGAAGGGCCGCTTTATGACAAGCCCCTTACAGCAAAAGTAATCAGTGTTTTATTTGCTACAACTTTTGCTTACTTTGGAAATAGAAACTGGACCTTTAAAGATCGATCCCGATCATCATTTCGACGCCAGTACACATTGTTTTTTGTTTTTAACGCCGCTGGAATGATCATTTCACTATCTTGCTTATGGATTAGTCACTACCTACTGGGATTTGAAAGCGCACTTGCTGACAACATCAGCGCAAATGTTGTAGGACTAATTTTGGGAACCATCTTTAGGTTTTGGGGATACCACAATTGGGTTTTTCCAAATGATGTTTCTAGCGTGGAACAAAACACCTAAACAGGTTTTCCTGTTGTTCCAACTGACATAAGAAATATTCCAAAGACTGCTGGCTTTAAACTTCGTAACTCGAGTCGGCCACCATCAGATGCAACTTGATTTCGCGCCCAAGCCAAACCTAACCCCGTGCCACCAGTAGTTGCTCCCTGTGTCATTAAAGTGCTTTCGATGTCTTGCGAAATTCCGTTACCTTCATCCTTGATCTCAATTAGAGTCCAAGACTGAAAATCGCGCGCAGATATCTCAATGGTTCCTGCGCCGTGTTGTAACGAATTTTCTATCAACACGGACAAAACGAGTTCCTGAACTTCTGGAGTTCCAAGTGCTGCTAACCCAGGTTCACACGCAATAACAATCTTTCGCCCGGACGATTGAACTTTCGCCAGCCATCTATCTTTAACGTTGCCGAGTAATTCAGAAACATCAATCTCGGTGAGGTCGCGATCTGTAGTTGATCTCCATGTAGTCAGAAGTCCTTCGACTAACTTAACTAAGCGATCTACTTGAGAAAGTGCAGCGATTGAATCCTGCTGCACATTTGTATCTTTCGTATCCTGCGAAATCTGTTCCAGGCGAAGTGAGAGCGCAGTTAGCGGGGATCTGAGCTGATGTGAGACGTCGGCTGCAAGTGTGCGCTCAGCATCCAGCCTGCGTTGGGCATCCGTTGCAGCCAAATAAAGATTGTTAATAGTTAAATCAACTTCATGCATTCCAGTTTCTTCTGGTGGAGAAATCGATCTTTGCGTGGTGATCAAATTGACTTGGCTTAACAATGTCTCAAACGGGCGCACTGTTGCTTTTGCTAATCCTTGAGAAGCAAATACAACAAGTGCCGCCGTCAGGCCAATAATTGCTTGAATACCAAAACTAAGTGATGAGGAATTAAAGAAGAAGATATTTGAATTGGTTCCTTGATTTGAATCCAAAAACCAAAGGTTTGCCACTACTGCTAACAGAATCACCCAAGGAAGTATCGCAAGGACGAAAAATCTAAACAGCCTCTGTTGCATGGCTAAGTCCGATCGAATCTAAACCCAAGTCCACGAATTGTGGAAATGTGTTCGCCTTCTTCCCCAAGTTTTCTACGCAGAGCCGAGACGTGCATATCTAGGTTCTTAGTAGATCCAGACCAATCCGTATTCCAAACATCGCGCAGAATCTGTTGTCGGCTAATTACTCGACCAGAATTTCGCATCAATAGTT
This sequence comes from Candidatus Nanopelagicales bacterium, assembly GCA_044346095.1. Lineage (GTDB taxonomy): Bacteria > Actinomycetota > Actinomycetes > S36-B12 > UBA5976 > UBA5976. The sequence goes on along the minus strand of JBIIZV010000006.1, from coordinate 9,079 downwards.
CTAATAACTGATACTCAGTTGAAGTAAGTGAGACTTCTGCGTCATTACTAGTACAAGTTCGCGCCTCAGTATCTAACACAATCCCATTGCCGATTAATTCGGTTACATCATGCCCGTCGACTCGGCGCATTAATGCGCGAAGTCTTGCCAATAACTCTGAAGACTTAAATGGCTTCATGATGTAGTCGTCAGCCCCGGCATCAAGTCCAACAACTAAGTCCAGCTCTGAAGTTCGCGCAGTGAGAATCAAAATTGGCATGTCTAATTTTTGGGCGCGTAGGTTGCGGCAAACATCGAGGCCATCCATGCCTGGTAAACCCAGATCAAGCACAATCATGTCGGGCTTGGTTGACTTTGCTTTTTCAAGGGCGCTAAGTCCATCACTTACGAGTGCTACTGAGTAGCCGCCACCTTGAAGTGTGCGCACAAGTGGACCAGCGATCTCAAGATCGTCCTCAACTACCAAAATCCGCGTCACACTGTGCAGTTTAGTGTCCTAAGACTGGGTTGGTCTTACTTGCAGTACATCTCCAGAAGTAATCTCAATTCGCCCATCCGCAGTATCAAGTAGGAGTTCACCCGATTTCAACACTGCAACCGCGTTTCCAGTGACGATTGATTCTGATTTCCGAGCCACTGAAACCTGGGTGCCGATAGTTGAACTGCCTTGCGAGTAGAGCGGCAACCACTCTTCGGTAGATAACTTGGTTGCTGACTCAAGTCCAACCAATAAACCTGCGATCAAGGGTTCCCGAGAAGCTTGTATTTGTACTAAGGAAAGAGACGTTGCGGTTTCCGTAGGTAATTCATCCACCTGAAGATCAACATTGATGCCTATTCCCACAATCACATGATCCTCATGACGCTGAACTAAGATTCCACCAATCTTTTTCAGTCCCTCAGATTGCGTATCAATCATCAAGTCATTTGGCCACTTCAACTTCGCATTAGCTCCAAGTTCCTTCAAGCAACCATTAGCTGCAATTCCAACCAAGAGCGGAATTGCAGAAATTTCGCACTTAAAGAATTTGGTCGGGATCGCTACGCTCAGTGCGATTCCGGCACCAAACGGGCTATGCCACTCTCGCTGCAATCGCCCTCGACCCTTTATTTGTTCGTCAGCAGTTATTGCAAATACTGAATCGTGGGAATAGTTAGATAACTCTGCAATGGCAAGGTCATTGGTTGACTCAACTTGAGCAAAGACCTTGATATCGAGCCATTTCGAGGAAGTCTTGGCTAACTCACTTAATATGAGAGCAGGATCAAGCGCTGGACGCCCGCGTTTCACATCTTTTATATCCACATCGCTAGGGTAGGCGAAGGACTAGTACGGAGGAACAAGTGAGCGCCGAAACAGCCAATAATGGGATCGACATCCATACAACTGCTGGGAAGATCGCAGATCTAGAGGCGCGTCGTAATGACGCAGCCAATCGTCGCTCCGAGGCCGTAGATAAGCAGCATGCTCGAGGCAAACTAACTGCGATGGAGCGCATTGAGCGACTTTTGGATGAAGGTTCATTTCAGCAAATCGATGGTTTAGCCAGACATCGTTCTCATAACTTTGGCATGGAAAAGTCACGTCCCTACGGAGATGGCGTAATCACTGGTTACGGAACTATCGATGGCCGTCAGGTTTGTGTGTTCGCCCAAGACTTCACAGTTTTCGGTGGATCACTTGGTGAAGTTTTCGGCGAAAAGATATGCAAAGTTATGGACTTAGCGCTTAAGACTGGCGTACCGATGATTGGCATTAATGATTCAGGTGGCGCTCGCATTCAAGAAGGTGTGGTTTCCCTGGGTCTATATGGTGAAATCTTTAAGCGCAATGCACATGCCTCAGGCGTTATTCCACAGATCTCATTAATTCTTGGCCCATGTGCAGGTGGCGCGGTTTACTCCCCTGCTTTAACTGACTTTATTGTGATGGTTGACAAGACTTCACACATGTTTATTACCGGCCCAGAAGTAATCAAGACTGTCACCGGTGAAGAAGTTGCCTTCGAAGACTTAGGTGGTGCGCGGACTCACAATACAAAGTCAGGTGTAGCTCACTACATGGCATCAGATGAAGATGACGCTCTCGAGTATGTAAAAAACCTTTTGTCATTCTTGCCAAGCAACAACATGGACGAAGTTCCATACCTAGATGTTGAAGCTGACATGGAAATCTCTGCCGAAGATTTGTTGCTCGACACAATCATTCCGGATTCACCAAATCAGCCATATGATATGCACAAGGTCATCGAGACCATTGTTGATGATGGCGAGTTCTTAGAGACTCAAGCTTTGTTTGCACCAAACATCATTTGTGGTTATGGCCGCGTTGAAGGCAGGCCAGTTGGTGTGGTTGCTAGCCAGCCGATGCAATTCGCTGGAACCCTTGATATCGATGCCAGTGAAAAGGCTGCTCGATTTGTCAGAACTTGCGACTCCTTCAACGTGCCGGTTATCACTTTGGTTGACGTTCCAGGTTTCTTACCTGGAACCGATCAAGAATGGCAAGGCATTATTCGCCGTGGAGCAAAACTGCTTTATGCCTATGCTGAAGCCACAGTTCCGTTGGTGACAATCATTACTCGCAAGGCTTACGGTGGCGCTTACGACGTTATGGGCTCAAAGCACTTAGGTGCCGATATCAACTTGGCATGGCCGAGTGCTCAGATCGCTGTTATGGGTGCCCAGGGTGCAGTCAACGTGCTTTACCGCAAGGAACTAGCGGAAGCCAAGGATCCTGAGGCCGAGCGCGCCAAGCTACTTCAGGAATACGACGACAAGTTTGCAAATCCATACATTGCTGCTGAGCGCGGATACATTGATCGCGTGATTGTCCCAAGCGAAACTCGCGTAATGGTAATTCGTGCGCTTCGTTCCCTGCGCGGCAAGCGTCAGGTTTTGCCTCCTAAGAAGCATGGAAACATTCCACTGTGAGTCAAGAAATTCGCGTAGTACGTGGTCAGCCAACAGATGAAGAGTTGGCTGCAGTACTCATGGTGATTACTGCGCAAGCAGCTGCCGCAGGCTTGGCAAGCAAACGCTCGCAGTTGCGTCCCGAGTGGAATGCTGCACATCGTGGTGTGCGTAAATCTTTTGAGCACGGCGCAGGGACCTGGCGACGATCTGCACTTCCCCACCCGTACTAAATCTTATTTAGCGTTAGTAGATAAATGTCTCGCACTGTATTACTTGCATCTGCATCAACATCTCGTTATTCGCTTTTGGTTAATGCTGGAATCACACCACTGGTTCAGGTTAGTCATGTAGATGAAGATGCAATTGCCGAAAAACTTAGTCCGATTAAAACCGCTGATCTATGTGTTGCATTAGCTACCGCAAAAGGTGAAGCAGTAGTCAAGGAAATCACGGTTACCGAAAATCGAAATCTTTTGGTGATTGCTGCGGATTCCATGTTGGAATTTGAAGGCGATTCACTTGGCAAACCTGGTACTCCCGAAGTTGCGATTGCTCGATGGGAGGCCATGCGCGGCAAATCGGGTTACCTACACACCGGTCACTGGGTTATGGATCTAGTCAGCGGCCAAGTCAGAAGCGGCGTTGCTGGTGCAAAGGTGGAATTTGCTGATGTTTCAGATGCTGAAATCTTGGCCTACGTAGAAAGTGGTGAACCACTTTCGGTAGCAGGCGGCTTTACGCATGAAGGTAAATCTGCGGCCTTCATATCCAAGATGACGGGAGATAGTCCTGCAGTTGGGGGTATTTCCTTGGCTCTACTTCGGGAATTCGCTAAGGAAATGAGCATTGAATGGACCCAACTATGGGACTAATAGACTTGAGAGACCAAAGGCCGTTCTAGGAGTTCAAGTGGGCACCAGTCGCAATATTGAAAAAGTTCTGATTGCTAATCGTGGCGAAATTGCGATTCGCGTAGCCCGCGCCTGCGCCGACTCTGGCATTGCCAGTGTGGCAGTTTATGCAGACCCGGATCGTGATGCCCAGCACGTTAAGGCCGCTGATGAAGCATTTGCACTGGGTGGTAGCAGTGCGGCTGAAAGCTACCTAGTAATTGAAAAACTTATCGATGCTGCCAAGAAATCCGGTGCCAACGCAGTTCACCCAGGTTATGGTTTCCTTTCCGAAAACGCCGAATTTGCTCAGGCCGTAATTGATGCCGGACTAATTTGGATTGGCCCACCACCACAAGCAATTCGCGATTTGGGCGATAAAGTTTCTGCTCGTCACATTGCCTCTCGTGCAGGTGCGCCGCAGGTACAAGGAACTCCTGATCCAGTTAAGGACAGCAAAGAAGTTGTTGCATTTGCCAAGAAGCATGGTCTGCCAATTGCTATCAAAGCTGCATTCGGTGGTGGCGGACGTGGACTTAAAGTTGCCCGCAACCTAGAGGAAATTCCAGAGTTATTTGATTCCGCAGTGCGCGAAGCTGTTGCTGCGTTTGGTCGCGGCGAATGTTTCGTTGAACGTTACCTGGATAACCCACGTCACGTTGAGACTCAATGTCTAGCTGACGAACATGGAAACGTGGTAATCGTTTCAACTCGTGACTGCTCACTTCAGCGTCGTCACCAGAAGCTTGTTGAAGAAGCACCGGCACCATTCTTGTCCCAGGCTCAAATTGATGAACTTTACAACTCCAGTAAGGCCATCATGAAAGAAGCTAAATACGTTGGAGCTGGAACTTGCGAGTTCTTGATCGGACTTGATGGCACGATTTCATTCTTGGAAGTTAATACCCGCCTGCAGGTTGAACATCCAGTCTCCGAAGAGGTTGCTGGAATCGACCTAGTGCGCGAACAGTTCCGGATTGCCCAAGGTGAAGCACTTGGATACGGCGATCCTGAACTACGTGGCCACTCAATTGAATTCCGTATCAATGGTGAAGATCCAGGTCGCGGCTTCTTGCCAGCCCCTGGTTCACTAACTGTTTGGAATCCACCAAGTGGACCTGGCATTCGCCTTGATTCAGGTTTCACCAAGGGAGATGTAATCGGCGGTAACTTCGATTCCCTTTTGGCGAAGCTGATTGTTACTGGTCGCGATCGCCAAGAAGCTCTTGAGCGTTCCCGCCGAGCGCTTGCTGAGTTTGAAATTGATGGCATTGCAACCGCACTTACATTCCATCGCGCAGTTGTTAGCGATCCAGCTTTCGCACCAGCTGATGCTGCCACTCCATTTTCAGTTCACACTCGTTGGATTGAAACCGAATTTAACAACACGATCCCAGCCTTCTCAGGTGGGGCTGGCGAACTTGCTGAACCAGAAACTCGTAACCCAATCACGGTAGAAGTTAATGGGCGACGCATCGAAGTAGTTTTGCCTGGCGACATGTCAATTGGGACCGGCGGCGGAGCTAAGAAGTCAGCCCGCAAGATCGGCAAGAAGTCAGGCGCTGCCGGTAGCGGTGACGCAGTGGTTGCTCCAATGCAGGGCACTATCGTCAAGATTGCAGTTACCGAAGGTCAAGAAGTAGCTCAAGGTGACCTAGTTGTGGTTCTAGAGGCCATGAAAATGGAACAGCCACTGACTGCTCACAAGGCTGGAATTATTACTGGTCTAAACGCTGAAGTTGGAACCACAGTTCCAACTGGCACCGAATTAATGGAAATCAAATAACTTTTAATTCAAGTTTTGGGTTTGGTGTAGCTGTCTAGCTGCTTCGGCGATTGAGCCAGACAGTGACGGGTAAACCGTAATTGTCTGGGACATTTGGTCAACCGTAAGTCTGTGTTCAACTGCCAGTGCGATCGAAAATATCAATTCACTTGCCTTTGGCGCCACAACTACCCCGCCAACAATTACGCCGGTTTCTGGACGACAAAAGATCTTTACAAAGCCTTCTGAGATGCCTTGCATTTTGGCTCTGGCATTAGTTGCTAGTGGAAGATTAAACACATTGGCTAGTTCTGAACCTGAATCTATGTCAGCTTGACTAACACCAACTGTGGCGATCTCTGGATCAGTAAACACATTGCTCGAAACAGTTTCAAGGTTTAGTGGGTGCACGGCATCACCAAGAGCGTGCCACATAGCAATTCGTCCCTGCATTGCAGCAACTGATGCCAGCATCATTACTCCGGTGCAGTCACCTGCGGCGTAAACACCTCGAACGCTGGTGCGGGAAACCTTGTCCACTTCAATGAATCCAGCATCGTTGGTCTTGATTCCAACTTGAGCTAATCCGATGTTTTCGGTATTTGGTAAAGAGCCAACGGCCATCAAGCAATGTGATCCGGTTATTACTTCACCAGCAGCTAGTTCTACAGCAACACCGGATTCGGTTCGAGTTACTTGAACTGCCCGACTCTGGGAAAGAACTTTCATGCCTCGCTTAGCGAAAACGTCTTGAACAACTTTCGCAGCTTCCTTATCTTCACCAGGTAGCACTTGATCCCGGGATGAAACTAAAGTCACCCGGGAACCAAGGGCCTGGTATGCACCAGCAAATTCTGCGCCAGTAACACCAGAACCAACAACGATTAGTTCGGAAGGTAGCTCAGTAAATTCATAAAGTTGCTTCCAGTTCAGGATGCGATCCCCGTCAACCACTGCGCTGCTTAATTCCCTTGGGCGAGCACCAGTTGCCAACATAACAACTTCAGCGCTAAGGCTGATTTCGGTTCCGTCATTTAGATTCGCTTTAACAGTTCCGGCATCAATTAGTTCAGCAGTTCCAGCCAGCACTTTCACGCCTTGTGACTGTAAGCGCTGCGAGATATCCGAACTTTGCGTTGCCGCCCATTTCTTTAATCTGGAATTCACATCTGCGATATCAATCGTGACATTCGTGGCATGAACTCCAATAGCAGAACTGCCTTTGGTGTCGATTGCAGCTTCAGCTACAGCAATCAGGGCTTTACTTGGCACAACGTCAGTAAGTACTGCTGCGCCACCAATTCCATCACGCTCAATTAACGTTACGTCGGCGCCTAGTTGAGAGGCCACCAAAGCCGCCTCATAACCACCCGGGCCGCCGCCGATAATTACAACATTTGTCACAGATCTATTCTCTCGCAATTAAATGTTTGCGAAAACTTCCTTAACCATCTCGATTGTGGTCCCTGGGTGCACAAATGCAAACCGGCCTACCGTCTCGCCTTGCCATGAAGTTGGCGTTACAAATGCTGTTTGGGATTCAATCAATCGATCTTGCAGGTCGCGATAATCCTTGGCTTTCCAGCCCTTTCGGCGCCACAAGACCACGGAAAGCGAAGGCTCGATTACTAGTTCCAAATCATCGTGAACCCTGATGTACTCCGCCACTTCATTAGTTAATGAGATTGAGGCTTCAACGGCATCGCTATAGGCCTTTGTTCCATTTACAACCACCGAGAACCAAAGCGGAAGTCCTCTGGCTCGTCGAGTGAGGTGGTAAGCCAAATCAGTCGGATTGATCAGCGAGTCATCTTCATGCAGCACATCAAGATAAGAAGCATCTTGAGTGTGAACTGAGGCTGCCAACTTTGGATTCTTGTAAAGAATTGCAGCCACATCAAATGGTGAGAACCACCATTTGTGCGGATCCATGGTTATCGAGTCCGCAAGTTCAATTCCATTGAATTGATCTCGAACTGATGGGGCAAGCAATCCTGCACCACCATATGCTGCATCCACGTGGAACCACATTTCATGAGTCCGAGCAACTTCACTAATGCCAGCCAGGTCGTCAATGATTCCTGCATTTGTTGTGCCTGCAGTAGCAACTACGCCAACTACCGGTGCATCGCTCGCCTCAACTTTTGAAAGTGCCAACTCTAAATCTGCCTTCGTCATGGCAAATCCAGACGTCTCAACAATTAGTGGCTCGATATCTAGAATTCCAAGCGAATTACCAATTGAGGAATGGGCTTGTTTGCTTAATGCAATTCGTACTGGCAATCGCTTGCCACCGTGGCGGCGCTGGCGACCTGTATCTCTAGCAACCGTCAGGGCGGCTAAGTTGGCCGCGGATCCGCCGGATACAAATGTGCCACCAGCCGATGCAGGCAACCCAGCAACATCGGCCATCCAGCGCAGCACTTGGTTCTCTGCCGAAATGGACCCAGCGGCTTCCAGCCAAGAAATTCCTTGAATCGAAGCACACGAAACAATCATGTCGAAAAGCAACGCTGCTTTAGTTGGCGCCGTTGGGATAAAAGCCATGAAGCGAGGACTGTCACCAGAAACAACTGCTCGCGATATAACTTCGTCGTAGAGCTTTAGTACGTCTGCTGCTGAATTGCCTTCGGGCTTTATCAATCCAGAGATTGCTTCGGCCAATACCTTTGGATCCCCAGGGAAATCTAGTGGCACATCGGGCATCGATAGCCGATCCCGCATGTAATCGAAAACTTGATCAGTTAACTCAGAATCAAATTGATGCATTGAGTTTGGATTTTCGCTTGCTCCAGACATTGAAACCACCAATGACTAGGTACGTGAACCGCCGATCTCACATTAGCCAGCAGGGTTTTCACGACCACTCCTATGTTATCGGCTGGGCGACTAGAAAATATCTGGTGGGTTGTAACGGCCCCAGACTTCGCGAAGCGCGTCAGCTACTTCGCCACCACTTGCCTTTGCAGCCAGGGCTTCCTTCATTGGGTACATTACGTTCTCGGTTGACTCAGCCGCGCGCTTTAGGGAATCTAAGGCGCGAGAAACATCAGCATTGTTTCGCGAATCTCTAATGGCTTGCAGGCGAGCAACTTGCTGCTCCCCAATGGCTGGATCAACTCGAAGTGGTTCGTATTTCTCTTCAACATCAATTGCGAACTTGTTCACGCCCACAATGGTTCGCTCGCCCTTGTCGATTTGCAAGGCATAGTCATAAGCGCTGGTTTCAATTTCATTCTTTTGGAAACCGACTTCGATCGCCTTTGCCGCGCCACCAAATTCTTCGACTTTGCCCATCAAGCGCAAAATCTCTGCTTCAAGTTCGTCAGTCATGGCTTCAATCACATAAGAACCAGCAAATGGATCTACCGTTGCAGTCACGTCAGTTTCGTAGGCCAAGACTTGTTGAGTGCGAAGTGCCAATCGTGCTGCCTTCTCAGTAGGCAATGCAATGGCTTCATCAAATGAATTGGTGTGAAGTGACTGAGTGCCGCCCAGTACCGCTGCT
>JBIIZV010000051.1:0-6213 GCA_044346095.1 Candidatus Nanopelagicales bacterium | reverse complement strand
CGCTCACGTATGGGATTGCGCTCTTGTTGACTGCTAGTCGAACTTTCAGTCCTGAATCTAAATCGGATAGTGCGCCTTGAACGATCTGGTCTTTAGCGATGGCATCGCTTATCAACTTAAGCGTCATCGGTTTTCCAAGGCATCAACAATGGTCGCTGTTAACTCTGGTCGACATATCAAAATGTCTTTTACTTTCAAGTCCACTTTGTTTAGTTCAATTGGCTTACCGCTGCAGTCAGAAACTGAAAGACCGTTGTGGACTGCAATTCCTAGCGGCGCTGCTAAGTCCCATTCATAAAATCCGCCAGAGTTGAAATAAACATCTGCAGTGTCAGCCAGGATGGCGCCTACTTTTGCACCAACTGATCCCATTGGGATTACTTCGACGCGGCCGCGCTCTGGAAAAGCTGCTTCAAGTTTTTCGATTACTACTGGAATTTCACGTGGTGGTCGACTTCGGGATACCAAAATTCGAATTGGAGCGCCCGTTGACTTGTAGGTCTGAGCCTTTTCATCCATTGACCAAAGTTCATTTCGGGCTGGAACGGCAACGCTAGCAACAGCGATCTGACCCTCGTTTTGGGAACCGGCATCCCACAGCGCAATGTGTACTGCAAAATCTTCACCGCCACTTGAGTATTGTGCGGTGCCATCAAGTGGATCAATGATCCAAACGCGCTCAGCGTTAAGTCGAGCAACTTCTAGGTCGCCTTCTTCGCTAAGCACAACATCATTTGGTCGATGGGTAGAAAACTGTTCCGTTAGATAGTCATGAGCAACCCGGTCACCTTCGCTGCCCAGAACTTCTTCTGCCAAAACTGAATGGGTTTCATCTTTGCCTGCAGACAAACTTGCCGCATGGTTTCGCAAACCTATAAGTAAGGTTCCAGTTTCGCGAGCGAGTTTGCGAGCTAACTCATGATCGTTCATGAGTTATACAGATTCTGCGTTTCGATCAATCCTTTTGTAATCAGAGCTGAAACCGCTTCACACCCTTGGGACTTTAAGATTTCAACTTCAGCACTTTCGGAACTGCCAAAGTTTCGCAATACAAAGTCCGCTGGATCTTGCTGACCTGGAGGTCGGCCGATACCTAAACGTACGCGGAACCAATCACCACTACCCATTGCGGAACGGATTGATTTCAAACCATTGTGACCGTTGTCTCCGCCACCGAGCTTCACTCGGATAGCAGCAAGTGGGATATCTAGTTCATCGTGCAGAACAATGATTTGTTCTGGATCGACTTTGTAAAACTTTGCTAGCGCTTTAACTGGTCCGCCAGATTCATTCATATAAGAAAGCGGTTTAACTAAAACTACTTGAGCGCCACCAATTCGGGTTTCACAAACATCAGCCAGCGCTCTTTTGTGCCTGGTTAACTTTTCAGAATTCTGCGAAACCAGTTCATCGATAACCATGGCACCGATGTTGTGGCGCGTAGATGCGTAAGTGGGACCCGGGTTACCGAGTCCCACTACAAGCCACGCACCGTTATCTGACACGGTCTTACTCTGCAGATTCCTCTGCAGGTGCATTGCTGCTTGCGTCATCGCTGCTTGCAGCTTCTGCTCCCGCTTCAGCGGCAGGTGCATCGCTTGCAGCATCAGCTTCAGCGCGAGCTGCAGCCTTTGATTCTGCCAATGCGATTGCTGCTGCAGCATCTGCTTCTTGACGTGCATGTGATTCAGCGGCTTCACGTGCCAACGATGCAGCTTCGGCAGCTGTTACGTAAACAAAGTCAACGTGCTCGATACCGCGGGTTACTGGATCAATCTGAAGATCGCGTGGTGCAACGGTTTCATTCTTTCCGTTAAGAACGATTTCAAGAGAGGTTACTTTCTTGCGAAGTGTAAGTCTCAAGGTGTGTGCATCGAATGCCACGTGGATTGGAGCAATTCCGTGCCCGTAAACCACTGCTGGAACTTTGCCGTCACGGCGAAGGCGACGTGCTGCGCCCTTACCAAAATCTGAACGGGCTTCTGCGACTAATGCGTCACTCATTTGTTTCTCCTCGTACTAGGTCATTTATGGATAGCTCCACAACGGACCTTCGTCGATTACGGCTTTTTAGGGCCCTCGCCGAGGAGCATCCCTAGGTTAGCCCAGGTCAGTACCCAAGGCCAAAACGAGCGAAATAACTTAAGTTAAACGACCTTGATTTAGCAGAAGTTCTTAGACTCCGACGTGGTCGAACAAGCTGGCAACCGAACCTTCATCAAATACTTCCTTGATGGCTCGAGCTAGCAGTGGTGCGATCGGAAGAATTGTCAGATTCGGGAATTGATTCTCAGGTGGAATCGGAAGTGTGTCAGTTACGACAACTTCGCGAATGCCAGAATCCTGCAAACGCTGTGCGGCCGGTGACGAGAAAATTCCGTGCGTCGCAGTCACGATTACATCGGATGCGCCGTTTTCAAATAAAGCTTCAGAAGCCTTAACGATGGTGCCACCAGTATCGATCATGTCGTCAACGACAACACAGATGCGATCCTTAACGTCACCAACAACTTCAAGTACCTTGGCTTCGTTTGGTACGTCTGGATCGCGACGCTTGTGCATGATCGCAAGTGGTGCGCCCAAGATGTCAGTCCAACGTTCAGCAACGCGCACGCGGCCAGCATCTGGTGAAACAACCGTGATCTTGTCGCGGTCAACGCTGCGACCAACGTGTGCCGCAAGAATTGGTAAGGCGAACAAGTGATCAACTGGTCCGTCAAAGAAACCTTGAATCTGTGCAGTGTGAAGATCCACACTCATCAAGCGATCCGCGCCAGCAGTAGCGAAAAGGTCAGCCATCAAACGTGCAGAGATCGGTTCGCGACCAGCATGCTTCTTATCTTGGCGAGCGTAACCATAGAACGGAGCCACAACAGTGATTCGCTTTGCCGAAGCGCGCTTTAGCGCATCGACCATAAGCAAGTGCTCCATGATCCATTCGTTTACTGGAGCTGTGTGGGTTTGAAGCACAAATACATCACAACCGCGAATTGATTCTTCGAAGCGAACAAAGATTTCGCCATTTGCAAAGTTGTAAGCACGAGTTGGAACTAGCTCAACACCAAGGTTGTCAGCTACAGCTTGTGCGAGTTCAGGATGTGACCGGCCTGCGATAAGAACCATCCGCTTTGCATTGTTCTGCGTGATGCCAGTCATCTAGTTTCCTTTACTTGGAGTTCTTATGGGATGAGTCTGCCAGTGCGGCCTTAGCCGAGTCGCTACCGGGTCTACGTCGAAGCACCCAGTCGACAATGTTGCGCTGGCGAGCCCGGCCAACGGCCATGGATCCAGCGGGAACATCTTCAGTAATAACCGAACCGGCGGCTGTGTAGGCACCGTCGCCAATGACAAGCGGTGCAACCAACATGGTGTCGCTGCCAATGCGAACATGATCGCCAACTTGAGTGTGGTGCTTTTCTTGACCGTCGTAGTTAACGAAGACTGTGGCAGCGCCAATGTTGGTGCCTTCACCAATCGTGGCATCACCAACATATGAAAGGTGTGGCACTTTGGCATTGGCACCCAAGTTTGCATTCTTCATCTCGACGAAGCCACCGGCTTTGGCTCCTGCACCAAGCACTGTGCCGGGACGCAGGTAGGTGTAAGGGCCAACGTTTGCGCCTTCACCAATTACTGCGCCATTTGAAGTTGTGCGAATCACGGTTGCGCAATGATCTGCAACGGTGTCATGTAGTGAACAGTCAGGACCAATGGTCGCGCCGCTACGAATTGTGCTGGCACCCGTGATTGTTACGTTCGACAAAAGTGTTACATCAGATTCAAGAACGGCAGTGCGATCAATCCAAACAGAATTTGGATCAACCATGGTTACACCAGCCATCATCCACTCATTGTTGATGCGGTCTCGCAGAATTGCGCCTGCATCAGCAAGCTGTCGACGGTCGTTCACGCCAAGAATGTTTTCTTCTGAAGTGGCAACTGCAGAAACTTCATGACCTTCACTTCGCAAGATGCCGAGAACGTCGGTTAAGTACTGCTCGCCTTGGGAATTATCGGTCGTTAACTTCGTAAGACTTTCGCGAAGCAACTTGGCATCAAATGCATAGACTCCGGAATTAACTTCGGTAAGAAGTAATTCAGATTCAGATGCATCACGATGTTCAACAATTTTTTCAAAACCATCACTAGCATTTCGAACAATGCGACCATAACCAGTTGCATCTGCCAGGTGTGCTGTTAACACGGCAGCAGATTTTCCAGAAAGAGCATCAAGTGTTAGTTGCATGTCAGAAGTTGTTAGAAGTGGTGTGTCACCAGCAAGAACTAAAACTGGTCCAGTTAGTTCGCCTAAAGCATCTAATGCAATCTTGACGGCATGGCCAGTGCCATTTTGTTCGTCCTGCACGGCAGTAACGACGGCTGGATGTGCTTTAGCTAAATGGTCTTGAACCTGATCTCGACCATGGCCAATGATCACCAAAGTCTTTTTGCTGTTTAAATCTGAGGCGGCGTGAAGTACGTGGTCCAACAAAGTTAGGCCCAAGACTTCATGCAGGACTTTTGGCTTTGTGGATTTCATTCGGGTACCAGCCCCGGCAGCTAGGACAATAACTGCGGCGGGCTCAGAAGTTTGCGCGCCCGTTGATTTCACATACCTAGTTTACTGTTTCAAACTTGCTCCCGGACGTGGATTCGAACCACGATAAGCACCTCCAAAGAGTGCTGTCCTGCCATTAGACGATCCGGGAATGCAGTCCGCGGTATCCCTTGGCCTGCCTGCAAATCTTATTCGCCAAGGGGCAAGATTCCCAAAACGAATAGGATTTCGCACACCTTCGTACCAATTTGCGCAAGAGCCAGTGACCAATTGCGTACGCGGTATCCTAAAAGCGAGCACATCAGACAAAGGATTTTCTGTGGCAATCACACACGATCACGAAAACGACCTGGATTTATCCGGGCGTTCCCGCGTGTCTGATGCTGACCGAGTTCGCATGACAGGTCATGAACGTCGGGCCCAGCTCGTTGAAGTTGGCCGAATGCTATTTGCCGAAAAAGGATTCGAATCCGTAACAGTTGAAGAAATTGCTCATACTGCAAACGTTTCAAAGCCGGTTGTTTACGAACACTTCGGATCAAAAGACGGTCTATACGCAGTGGTCGTCGACCGCGAAATGACTTACCTACTTAATTCAATTACTAAGGCTTTGACTGCGGTCCATCCGCGATTGCTGTTGGAACAAACCGCTTGCGCGCTATTTGATTACATCGAATCCAATACCGATGGATTCCGGATCCTGTTACGCGACTCTCCTGCTGCCTCATCTTCAACTACTCCAACTGGCAGCTTTGCTTCGTTGCTATCTGATGTAGCTCAACGAGTAGAAGAATTGCTTTCCAAAGAATTCAAGTTACGTGGCTTCCCATTCCAGATGGCGCCGATGTACGCCCACATGTTCGTAGGAATGGTTGCGTTGACCGGTCAGTGGTGGCTAGATGAACGCGATACTCCAAAAGACGAAGTTATAGCTCACCTTGTTAACTTGGTTTGGAATGGCGCAGTGGGACTAGAAATCAATCCGCGCCTAATCAGCACCAGAAGTGAAAGTTAAGTTTTCTAACTTCAATTAGTTTTCTAAACTTGATGATTCTTCATCAAATGGCAAGACAATATCTCGCAATACATTTGCTAACTTTTCCCGATCTGCTTTTGAGATGGTAGCGAGCAGTGATTTTTCTCTAGCCAACAATTCATCAAGCGCGCGATCTACTGCAGTCTTGCCAGCTTGAGTCAGTTGAACCAATACCCCACGGCCATCAGTTGGATCAGGCATGCGGGCCACTAAGTTTTTGGATTCAAGTCGATCAATGCGATTGGTCATAGTTCCGCTGGTTACAAGATTCTGCGAGATCAAAGCTGAAGGTGTTAACGCATATGGTTTTCCAGTTCTGCGTAACGCAGCCAGCACATCAAATTCACCAGGCTCTAAATCGTTAGCGGCAAATGCTTCACGTCTGGCAATATCAAGGTGACGAGCAAGTCTGGATACTCGACTCAGAACTTGTAGTGGGGCAACATCAAGATCCGGACGCTCTTGCTGCCAAGCATCGACAATGCGGTCGACTTCATCTGGGGTGCTCACTTAAGAGAGTCTAGGAGATTATCTTGATGTCGAGATAACTCGCGCACCATGAACTGGTCCGTGAGTGCGCAAAACATCATCTACGAGGCCTGAAGCTTTAAGTGCAACA
>JBIIZV010000005.1:0-19775 GCA_044346095.1 Candidatus Nanopelagicales bacterium | reverse complement strand
GTGCGCGCATCTTTTGATCTGCAAACTCACCGCCATCAATTGCGGTCGTCACATAATCATCTGGGCAAGCAAACGGAATCTCATCAGGATCTTGCGCCGCAAAACCAGTGTCTTCGCCAGCAGCTTTTAGCATCTCAATGCCAGCTCGCATCACGCTTACTGGAAACGCAGTCCAATAAACCTTTTCAATCATCCAAGGTCCGCCAAGTTCAGGCGCAAAAGTTGGAACGGCAGCTAAATCTCGAGCGTAAGTTGCCACGCGATGAGCTTGAATGTGGTCTGGGTGACCGTAGCCACCGAAGTCATCGTAGGTAACTAAAACTTGGGGACGCGTCTCGCGAATGATTTCGACTAAATGCTTGGCTGCTTCCAATAAATCAGAGCGCC
The DNA here is from genome assembly GCA_044346095.1 of Candidatus Nanopelagicales bacterium. Classification (GTDB taxonomy): domain Bacteria; phylum Actinomycetota; class Actinomycetes; order S36-B12; family UBA5976; genus UBA5976. Next base: position 19,388 of record JBIIZV010000005.1, on the reverse strand, counting down.
AAAAACAATCGGGGCGTTCGTTTGGCGGGGTGCCCACCATTCCGCTATCTCGGTAAGTATGCGGACCACCCAAGAGTCGCCAGTCAGTTACGCCAAGTTCGGCCATAGCTGCGGCCAATTCCGTGATGCGATGCTTACCCAGTTCGTCAGCTTGATCTGCGGCTAAATGCACGAGTTCTGGAACTAAAATTTCGCCTTCTTCGCCCAGTGTGCAAGTGACTAAAGTAACTTGTGCGCCATTGGCCACGTACTTTGCCATAGTTGCGCCGCTTCCAATCGTCTCATCGTCTGGATGCGCATGCACTAACAGCAATCGTTGATTTGGCTGGCCGACTGAACTAGATGTCATGTACCAACTGTACGAGACACTCGCTAGTTAAACGTGGCAGGATCAAGGGGTGACTGAATCCTTTCCACGCCAGAGCGCGGCAACTCGCAATTTTCAACTTGGAGCCCCACGCAGTTTTCACATTGCCGAATCAGGTAATCAAGTACTGTTTCTTCGCAGTGACAGTGGCCGAGATTCCGTTAACTCACTTTGGATTTATGACATAGCAAATCGGATTGAAAAGAAGTTTGCAGACCCTAGAGTTCTGCTTGCGGATGATTCAGAAGTTCCAGACGCAGAGCGCGCTCGCCGCGAACGGATGCGCGAGACCACATCAGGTATCACGAGTTACTCAACATCTGAATCAGGTACCAAGATTGCATTTGCGCTGTCTGGACAACTATTTGTTGGAGATACCGAAAGTCAGGCTCTAAAGAATCTTGATGTTGCTGGTCCAGTCATTGATCCACGCTTATCCCCTGATGGAAACCTCGTTGCCTGGTCAAATGGCAAGGACCTATTCATAGTTGACTACGCCGGAGGCGAAGCGCAAAATCTAACTAATGAAGTTGATCAGCACACGTCTTGGGGTTTGGCTGACTTCATTGCGTCTGAAGAATTTGGCCGGATGCATGGTTATTGGTGGTCGCCAGATAGCGACAGCTTGATTGTTGAATCAGTTGATGATTCTGAAGTTCAAACTTGGTGGATATCAGATCCTGCAACACCAGCAAAGACTCCACAAGAGATCAGGTACCCAGCAGCTGGCACTAAAAATGCAAAACTTGGGCTCTCAAAGATTTCAATCACTGGCGAACAAGAAGCTATTCGCTGGGATAACGATTCGTTCGAATACTTGATTTCCGTTTCGTGGCAAAAGGATTGCAATGCGCTGATAACAGTTGCTGATCGTGCCCAACAGAATTTTGTAACTTATGCAGCAACCGCATCTGGCCTTGAGAATGTTCACGAAGTAACCGATCATGAATTTGTCGAAGTTATTTCTGGCCAACCACGTTGGCACAAGAATCAGATTGTTTCAGTAATTGATAATCGACAGACGGATACTAGAGAGTTACAGATTGGTGGTAAGGCTCTAACTCCAGTAGGGCTACAAGTTATGTCAATCGTAGACATCAAGGATGACTACATTGATGTAGTTGCAACTCAAGATGCATTGTCTCGCGACTTACTGCGAATTGGATTTGATGGTTCAATCACCGAGATATCGCAGGGCGGTATTGCCTCAGCAACTTCTACTGCTTCAGATCTCCAGATAGTCGTTGAGTCACGTCTGGATACTCACACTCGCAGCTACCAGCTCCGCCGGGGCGTAAAGACTGAGCATTACTTTGATTCCCTGGCCGAGTCTCCGAACTTCACATCACAAGTACACGTACTTAAAACTGGAACTCACAAAGTAAATACTGCTGTGCTCTTTCCGCAAGATCATGTGTACGGAAGCAAAAAACTTCCAGTAATGATGCGCCCATATGGCGGACCTCATGGCCCACAGGTTCTGAATGGCGCTTTAAGTTATGCGATCGATCAGTGGTTTGCCGATCAAGGATTTGTTGTAGTTGTAGCTGACAATCGCGGAACTGGCGGACGTGGCCCGGCCTGGGATCATTCGATTTACCAAGACTTTGTAACACCGGTGATTGAGGATCAAGTCAACGCAATAGCTGACGTGGCAAAACATTTCCCAGATGATGTTGACGCCAGTCGAGTTGGTATAACTGGCTGGTCCTTTGGCGGCTACTTATCCGCACTTGCAGTCATGAAGCGACCAGATGTTTTTCATGCCGCTGTTGCAGGCGCTCCAGTAACTGAGTGGCTTTGGTACGACACTGCCTATACCGAACGATACCTAGGACACCCAGAGAAGTTCCCAGAGATCTACGAAGATCATTCCTTGATGCCTATGGCTAATCAGCTCGAGCGGCCACTGATGCTGGTTCATGGACTGGCCGACGACAACGTTGTTGCTGCTCATTCACTTTCTTTGAGTGGTGCCCTACTGGCCAACAAAAAGCCGCACACTGTGCTGCCACTTTCCGGAGTAACCCACATGACTCCACAAGAAATCATTTCCGAGAACTTGATGCTACTGACGGTTGAATACTTAAAGGAACAATTAGGCGTCGAATAAAAACACCGTCAAGAAGTTAACTTATGAAGTCACTGCCAGAAGCAGAAGTCACGCCTGTTGTATCCATTGGGTAGTGGCAAGCAACTCTATGGCCAGTAGTTAACTCACGTAATTCTGGAACTTCAGATTCACAGCGAGCCTGCGCCTTGAAGCAACGAGTTCTAAAGACACAACCACTTGGTGGATTGCTTGGGCTCGGTAGATCACCAGTCAAAATGATTCGCTCGCGAGAGCGCTCCAGATCTGGATCTGCAATCGGTACTGCTGATAGCAACGCATGAGTGTATGGATGCAATGGCGCTTGATACAGCACGTCTTGTGGTGCTTGTTCCATAATCTTGCCCAAGTACATAACTGCAACTCGATCAGAAATATGACGAACTACAGATAAGTCATGCGCAATGAAGATGTAAGCCAGACCAAACTCTTGCTGGATGTCATCCAAAAGGTTTAGGACTTGAGCCTGAATCGAAACGTCAAGAGCTGATACCGGCTCATCACAAACGATCAACTTCGGCTTAAGTGCAATTGCTCGCGCAATACCTATACGTTGACGTTGTCCGCCAGAGAATTCGTTTGGATAGCGATTGAAATGTTCTGGGTTCAAACCAACCCGATCCATTAGACCTTGAACGGTTTTCATGATGCCGCCTTCAGGCTTTACGCCCTGAACCCGGAACGGTGCACCGATGATGTCACCGATGGTGTGGCGAGGATTAAGCGATGAGAATGGGTCTTGAAAAATCATTTGCATCTCGCGGCGAAGTGGAACTAAGTCCTTTTTCTTGAGCTTTGTTATGTCCTGGCCATTGAATTCAATTGATCCACCGGTTGGTTCAATTAAACGAAGCATGGCTCGACCCGCAGTTGATTTGCCGCAACCACTTTCGCCAACCAGGCCTAGAGTTTCGCCTGGAAATACTTCAAGATTCAAACCATCAACAGCTCGGACATTTCCAACGACTCGGTTGAATAGTCCCCCACCGTGAATTGGGAAGAGCTTTTGTAGGTCTTTAACTTTAAGAATTGGTTCAGTCATGTTTACAGCCTGCCAATCTTGCGTTCAGAACGAATTGCGGTGCGCTGCGATTCAGATAGATGACAACGTGCCTCATGGTCAGTTGAAACTGCCAACAAATCTGGGAACTGGTTGGCACACGCATCGCCAGGTACTTGATCCTTAAATGTGCAACGTGGAGCAAACACGCATCCCTTTGGCAAGTTAAGTAGTGATGGTGGAGAGCCAGGAATTGGATCAAGCTGTTCCTTCTTTGCCGAAATCTGCGGAATCGAAGCAAGCAAGCCCCAGGTGTACGGCATCTGTGGCGCATAGAAGATTTCTCGCACCGGCGCATGTTCAACAGCGCTACCACCATACATAACTAAAACTTCGTCAGCTAAATCTGCAACTACACCGAGGTCATGAGTAATCAAAACAATTGCAGTGCCGAATTCTTTTTGCAGTTCGCGTAGCAAGTCAAGGATTTGCGCTTGCACCGTAACATCCAATGCTGTCGTTGGCTCGTCTGCAATCAAAAGCTCAGGGCCATTAATTAGCGCCATGGCAATCATTACGCGTTGGCGCATACCGCCCGATAGTTGATGTGGGTACTCATCCATGCGCTGTTCAACTGAAGGAATGCCGACTTTAGTTAACATCTCAGCTGCGCGAGAACGGGCTTCGGCTTCCTTTATATCGTGATGCACCAATACGGCTTCAGAAAGTTGGTCACCGATTGTGTAATAAGGGTGCAACGCACTTAGCGGATCTTGGAAGATCATTGCCATCTCATCGCCACGGAGCTTACGAACTTCTTCGGGATCGGCGCCTACTAATTCTTTACCATTGAAAAACACTTCGCCGGTAATTTTTGAATTAGATCCTGTTACTAGTCCCATAACAGCCAAACTCGAAACACTCTTGCCAGAGCCTGATTCGCCAACGATGGCAAGGGTCCTGCCGCGCTCAACTTTGTACGAAACATTGTTTACCGCGTGAACAATTCCATCATCGGTGGTGAACTCAACGTTCAAGTTCTTTACTTCTAAAATCACATTTGCCTCGTTGGTCATGTCAGACGCACCCGAGGATCAATCGCGGCATAAAGAATGTCAACAACAAGATTGGAAACAATTACGAATACTGCTGCGATCAAAACCGTTGCCGTAATTGTTGGTAAGTCGTATTCGGTCACCGCTCCAATGGCTAGTCGACCTAGCCCAGGCAAACTGAAAATATATTCCGTAATAACCGCACCACCAAGCAAGCCAGCTAAGTCAAGGCCGGCCGAAGTAACAATCGGTGTTAAGCCAGCACGGAAAGCATGCTTGCGGAATACTACACGTTCAGAAAGACCCTTAGCTCTTGCGGTGCGAATGTAGTCCTCGCCCATTGTCTCGAGCATTTGGGAACGCGTAAGCCGGGCATAGTAAGCCGCATACAGAATTGCCAGGGTGACCCAAGGCAAAAGCATGGTTTGGAAAAATGCCACAGGATCATCAAAAGGTGATTCGTAATCTGGATACGGCAATAGATTCCATCGCACCACCACGAAAACTAAAAGCAAAAGTCCAACAAAGAAGACCGGTAGCGAGTATCCAATTAAAGAAACACCCATGATGGTGCGGTCTTGCCATTTGCCGTGATTCTTGGCAGCTACGATTCCCGCTGAGATTCCAACCAGCATCCATAAGATAAATGCGCCAAGAGCTAAGTAAAGCGTTACGGGGAGGGCGTCCACGATCATTGTGGTCACTTCTTCACCATTGCGGAATGAGTAGCCCAGACATGGCGCAGAACATTCAAATGTTGCGGAGCCACTGCCATAAGTTCGACCGACAAAAATTCCCTTAATCCAATCGATGTACTGAACAAAAAGTGGTTGATCTAGTCCGAGTCTGATTCGATTTGCCGCAACAATGTCTGGGGTGCAAGTTTTGCCACAAGTTAGTCGCGCCGGATCGGTTGGTACTGCGTTAAACAACAAGAAGGTAATGATGCTCAAGAGTGTCAACATAAATATCATGACAAAAACTCGTCGCACTATATAAGGAAACATCATTTACCTTTCTGTGTCTGATTCAAAGTTACGAAGGCAGTCTGCGGGCAAACCTAAGTTCGCCCGCAGACGCCAACGTTAGTTAACTAGTTAACTGATAGTGCTGCGTATGGCCAAGAGCCGTACGGTCCCCAAATGTAGGCACCGCTAACCTTTGAGCCATGAATGCGCTGCTCCTTGCCAAAGCGGGTAGGTAAAGCAAGTGCCAATTCCATTGACTTCTTGCTTAGTGCCTGCCAAGCCTTAGCTTGTTCTGCGCGATCGGTGATTACCTTTGCAGCATCTGATTCAGCCAAAAAGGCTTCGTCATCCCACTGCGACAGGTTAAATGATCCATTGCCAGCAAACAGTTCAGGAAGAACTGTTGATGCGTTTGACCAGTCTGGACCCCAACCACCAGCAGACATTGAACCCTGCTTCTCTGGATCTAGAACGACGCCATAGTAGCCACCTGGCTCAAGTGCATTCAGAGTCGCAACGATGCCGGCCTTCTCCAAGGAAGCAACAAGTGATGCTGCAGCCTTATCATTGGTTTCGCTCTTTGCGTAATCGATTACAAATGGCTGAGGGAATGGTTCGCCAGAGTCAGCAATTAACTTAATTGCCAATTCGGTGTTACCTTCCGCAGGAACTGCTTCGCCTAGAAGACCGTCCCACAAGCCAGTTGGTGCATAGTCAGCACCAATGTTTGGCTTTACAACGCCATCTGCATAGTCACCGGCGTACTCGCCACCTGCAATTGTGCGTAGTTCGTCACGGTTTACAGCGGCAAGAATTGCTTGACGGTGCTTAACGTTTGGAACTTTCTTGGTGTTGATTGCGTAGTAACGGACATATGGATCTAGTTCGTTGTAACGGCGCTTTTCGAATTTAGCATCTGAGAAGACAACAGCAAGCTTTGCTGAATCAACGCTGTCTGGAGAGATAGCCATCTGATCATCGCCAGCATCAGCCATCAGACGTTCTGTGATAACTGCAGCTGGTTGTGCGAATACATATTCGATGCGATCTGGATATGCCGGACGGAAAGTGTCTGTCGCTGGATCCCAGTTTTCATTACGTACCAATACCAACTTGTCCTTCTTTACGTAGGACTCGATCTTGTATGGGCCGTTTGACAATACGTTGTCATCATAAGTTTCACCGGTGTCAGCGTCTTCACGAACTGCAGCGAATGCACTTAGGGTAACTGCGTAGTTGAAGTCAGATGCTGGCTTTACAAGATTAAAAGTAATCTTGTTGCCTTCACAAACTACAGCTGCGTCATATGATGCCTGACCTGCAGCATCATCTACATAAGGTCCCTTGTAATCAGTGACATTGAGCATTGTCATTGCATAGCCGGGACCGTCAGTAATGATGTCAGTGGCGAAGGTGCGGGAAATGCCGTACTTGAAGTCTTCACAAGTTAGGTCCTTGCCGTCTTCCCACTTCATGCCGTCCTTAAGAGTGAACTCCCAAGTTAGGCCGCCATCAGGTGTGGTACCAGTGTCAGTAGCTGCATCTGCAACTAGTTGACTGGCTTCATTGTTGTCCTTGCTCACTGTGTACTGAGTAAGGGTGCGGTTTAGGTAAGCGCTAGCAAATGCTAGATCTTCACCTGTGTAGTTACGTTGTGGATCTAAGTGAAGGATCTGCTCTGCTTCTGTAAGAATGTAGAGAGTTCCACCTTTCGAACCATCTCCTGACGCTGAGTCACTTCCGCCACCGCATGCGGTTAGCAAAAGAGCCAGCGACGCTGCACCAACGCCGAAGCGGATGCCTGTCGACTTCTTCATATTTCCTCCATTGAGATGCGGGTTCGCCGCATCCTTAGGTCGTGATTCGGGTGAATCACTTTTTTCAATCCCCCGGTTGAGGTCTTGATTCTTTTCAGTTCTCGAGAAACTGAAAAACTTAATTTCGGTCCGCCTTTGGATCTAGGGCATCACGCAACGCATCGCCCAGAAGATTAAAGGAAAGGACTGCTGCCAAAAGCATCGTTAGAGGCACGAAGAAATAGAACGGATCTACAGTGAAATATCCAACGGATTCCTGCAACATAGATCCCCAGGTTGGTGTTGGTGGCACAACTGAGATACCAAGGTAAGCAAGTGCGGCTTCTGCGCCAATCAAGCCAGGCATAGCAATGGTTGCATAAACCAAGATTGGTGCCCAAAGGTTTGGAAGTAATTCACGGAATAAGATTCGACGTTTGCTGGAACCAATTGAAACTGCCGCTTCTACGAATTCACGTTCGCGCAAAGAAAGTACTTGGCCTCGAATCAAGCGAGCTAAGTATGGCCAACCAAAAACACTTAGCACCAAAATCAAAGTTGTAATTCTTGAAGGATTTCCGGCTGGCAATCCCCAAGCTTGCAGTCGTTGCTCCAGAACTGGTGACATGGCAATGATTACCAGAAGCAATGGGAAAGCCAATGTGATGTCCATAAAGCGACTTAGCACTGTGTCGGTGCGACCTCGCGAATATCCTGCAACGATTCCAACGATAGTTCCAACTACAACTGTGATAACCGTCGCAGAAAGGGCAATGAAAAGTGAGATTCGAGATCCGTACAACAGTCGAGCCAAAATATCTCGGCCGGTTAACGGTTCAACGCCAAGCGGGTGATCCCAGGAAACTCCACCGAATGGGCCAATTGGCAAGCTGCCGGCATCACTTAATAGATCGGTATTGAAGTCATATGGATTGACACCAACCCATCGGGAAATCAGTGGTCCAAAGATTGCAATCAGGACAATAATCGTCAGCACGATCATGCTGGCAACAGCAACGCGGTCTTTGCGTAGTCGAGCCCAAGCTAGCTGGCGCAGGGTGCGCCCAACAACAGCTTCAGATTTTGCGGCTTCAACTAATGACATTCAGCATTGCCTTTCTGCCTGTTCCCGAGTTAACAACCTTCGAAGTCTATTTGGGTTGATACCCGTGCCGGTACCGAATTAAGCAGTTTGTGATTATGGTTACGCAGGGAAATCCCTGATTTTATTGAAGAATTTCTTGTTTCCCGATATTTACCAGATCGTATTGGTTGCCAAGTGCGATTTGTACATAAATGTCCGTTAACACATCAGGTCGGTACAAAACCATTCGGTCAACTGCATATGGCAGGTACACCGCTTCCTGCATAACTAGCTCTTCAATCTTTTGATTTATTCGAGCAGATTCTGTTAATGACTTAGTAGTTTCCAAAGTATCCAGCAGAGTATTCAATTCATCTATATTCAGTTCTGCGAAATTTTGATTTGATGATGGCTTGATCTTTCGGCCATCTACTAGTGGCGCCCAAAAAGATAGTGCAGAAGAGTAGTCCGGACCCCAGCCAGTTGATGCTAGTCCAATACCTTGGGTACTCATGGTTTCCGGTGAACCAAGTCCCGTGGTGAAATACTCAGAAAAATTTGCAAACTCAACCGGATCTACAACGATTCCTACTCGAGCGAGACTTCTTTGCACCGATAGAAATATATCTTTACCAATGCCGATTGCAACGTAAGCCATCTTTACTTGGAAGCCATCTGGGTAACCACACTGCGCAAGACTGTCTCTGGCTTTTCGAATGTTGCCAGTTTCATCGCTGCCACTTGGATATGGATTGTAGGAATTATCATGTCCCAAAATTGTTGGCGGACTCAGTGAATGCGCAATCGCCGCAGTTGCGCTTCCACCTCGCACATTCTGGAGATCTACTTTGTCCAGTGCATAAAAAACGGCATCCCGACATGGTGCGCGATCTAACGGTGGGATGCTTGGATTAACCACAATGAAGTTAACGAAACTCATTTCAGGATTATCAATCAGAGATCTTTGAGATTCTTGCGCTAAAGTTGCATCCCGCGCTGTTGGAGATAATCCGTAATTCAGCTTCACATCAATCTCACCATTCAATAGCGCTTGATCTGTGCTGTCAGCATCTGGGAAGATTTTCCAAGACATGGCATCTACTTTTGGAATTCGAATTCCGTCAGATTCCTGACTCCAGCGATCGTTCTTCGTAAACGAATACTGCAGGTCGGCCTGATCAATGGTCAGAACAAACGGACCATTTGATGCTGGGTTACTTGCATAAGTCGAACCGGCAGCCCGCAAAGATATATCTCGCGACATTTGAATTGGAGCAAATTGCGGTGTTGCTAGTAATCGCGAAAATTCATAGAACGATCGATTCAAGTTAAACGTGATAGTTGATTCATCTGGGGTAACAATAGAAGTTAAATCTTCGGTTGGAGCTGCATAAGGTCCTTTGTAGTCCGGCTTACCTGCGCTGCACGGGCTCAGTAAACATAGAGTGTCCAGTGCGATTGGACTTTGTAGCGAATCATCAAATAACCGTTGAATCGAATACTTGATGTCTGTTGAGGTAACCGCAGAGCCATCATTCCAGCGCGCGTCCGATCGAATCTTAAATGTCCAGGAAGTCTTGTCTGAATTTGTAACTGGTAAATCTGATGCTAAATCCGGAACTACTACCAGTCCTTGATCGCCAGGTTTGCCAGCGAACGACATTAAGTTTCTTGAAAATGTTCGGTGCACAACTGCGCACCATGGATCAAAGGTCTGAGCTGGATCAAGTGAGTCACATGGTGAAGAAGAACCGATGCGCAGAAGACCACCTGGGGAATCGCCGCTACCGACTGTCCGAGTTAACCCAGCATTGAAACCACCTGGTGAGTTCACAACAATAATCGAGCCGCCCAACAAGGCGACGCTGGCAATCGCTACAACCGTAAAGGTCCCAACTTTTTTCCAGGGGTTTGACTTCATCTTGCCAACCTAGTTATTGCGAGCTTTCGTTCGATTGCGATCGCGATCAACTTTTGCCAAGAAAACCTTACGGATACGGACTGCAGTCGGGGTGACCTCAACACATTCATCTTCACGGCAGAATTCCAATGCCTGCTCAAGACTCAATTGCTTGGCCGGAATTAGGCGCTCAAGTTCATCGCCAGTTGCAGAACGAACGTTTGTTAGTTTCTTTTCGCGAACTACGTTTACATCCATGTCTTCAGCGCGTGCATTCTCGCCAACAATCATGCCTTCGTAAACTTCAGTAGTTGGTGAAACGAACAAGGTTCCACGTTCTTGCAAACCAAAGCAGGCATAGGAAGTTACTGCGCCACGACGATCGGAAACTAGTGAACCGGATGGACGAGTGCGTAGCTCACCAAACCATGGCTCATACTTTTCAAAGATGTGGTGCATGAGTCCAGTGCCACGAGTTTCAGTTAGGAACTCAGTGCGGAAACCAATCAAGCCACGAGCTGGAACGATGTATTCCATGCGAACCCAACCGGTTCCATGGTTAACCATCTGCTCTAAGCGGCCTTTACGTAAGCCAAGAAGCTGAGTGACAACACCTACATAATCTTCAGGAACGTCAATGGTCAGACGTTCCATTGGTTCGTGGATCTTGCCACCAATTTCCTTAGTCACTACCTGTGGCTTACCAACAGTCATTTCAAACTTTTCGCGGCGCATAAGTTCAACTAGGACGGCTAACTGAAGTTCCCCTCGGCCTTGAACTTCCCAAGTGTCTGGACGTTCGGTTTCAAGTACGCGAATCGAAACGTTACCTACTAATTCAGCTTCAAGACGAGTCTTAAGTAAACGGGCAGTTACCTTGCTACCCGTTTCACCGGCAAGTGGTGAGCTATTGATTCCGATAGTCATGGAAATTGATGGTTCATCAATAACAAATAATGGCAATGCAATTGGGTTTTCTGGGTCAGCCAAAGTTTCACCAATTGTGATGGTTTCAAAACCCGAAACCGCAATGATATCTCCAGGTCCAGCAGAATCTACCGGTACACGATCAAGTGCCTCTGTCATCAAAAGTTCAACGATTTTTCCACGCTCTGTTGTGCCATCGGACTTCATCCAGGCAACTTGTTGTCCTTTGTTGATGTTTCCGTTGATAACGCGACATAGCGCTAGGCGACCTAAGTATGGCGATGAGTCAAGGTTTGTAACGTGAGCTTGAAGTGGAGCTTCTGGATCGTAAGTTGGAGCTGGGATGCTTCCAATCAAAGTTGCAAACAATGGTTCTAGATCTTCTTCATCTGGCATGCCGCCATCAACTGGACGTGTTAATGAAGCGCGACCCGCTTTTGCTGACGCGTAAACAATTGGAAATTGGATTTGCTCTTCATCTGCATCGAGATCAAAGAACAGTTCATAAGTTTCATCGACAACTTCAGCAATGCGAGCATCTGGTCGGTCAACTTTATTGATCAGAAGAATTACTGGCAGTCGCTTCTGTAAAGCTTTGCGAAGTACGAAACGAGTCTGTGGCAGTGGGCCTTCACTTGCATCAACAAGCAGAACGACGCCATCAACCATTTCGAGACCACGCTCTACTTCACCACCAAAGTCAGCGTGACCTGGAGTGTCAATAATGTTTAGCGTGACGCCACCTTCTTGAGCAGCTGGTCCTACATATCGCACCGCAGTGTTTTTGGCCAGGATGGTAATTCCCTTTTCGCGCTCAAGATCCATAGAGTCCATGACTCGGTCATTTACGTCTTGGTTTGCGCGGAAAGCACCGGATTGCCAAAGCATGGCATCTACAAGTGTGGTTTTTCCATGGTCAACGTGGGCGATGATTGCAACATTTCGAAGGTCGTTGCGGACAGCAGATTGGGTCACTGTCCTTATTCTAGTTGAGAAATATCGCGCTAAAGAACCACGTAAGCCCAGCCTTTAAGCGCAACGGCTCTAAAGTGGACATGAGGCCAAATCATGACATCACACCCAATTCCCCCACGCGCATCCATCAATTTTGTTTGGCAGCATCATCGAAATTATGCCTACATTCAAGAGCAAATTTTCGGCCTAATTGAAGAGTGCCTGCCAAGTGGAACCGTGGTTCATACCGTTGGTGATGCTGTTGAAGGAGCTTTAAGTCTTTCTTTGTTCATCCGGCAAAGTCGCGAGGAGATTGCAGCCACACCTGCAGACATTGTGATGGCTCATGGAATTGCAGATAAGCGTTACTTCTTCATAGTTGGAAGTGATGGCTTGCCTCTGGTTAATCGTTGTAAGTACGTTTTCATCCCAGGTGACTGGCACGTTAATCGATTAGTTGAAGGTAGATTCCGTCGAAATCCAAAATATCAATTGACTTTGCAAGATAACCAAATTCGTAAAGTGGGTTGGCTAAGACTAGATCCCATGATCAAAGCAACAAAGGACTTAGCTCCAACTCCACATCGCCGTCTTAAAGTTCTATGGGCGCCAACTCACAACACAATTTCAAGTAACAAAACAGATTCAGAATTATCGCCATCAAGTTTTCCTGCATTCAAAAAACATTTACCTTGGCTCTACTTGAAATACCAAAGCGAAGTTTCGCTGCACCCAAGAAACCGAGGCACAAAAACTCCGACAACAGAAAAGTTGATTGCTTGCGATGTGGTCATATCTGACTTTGGAACCATGGTCTTTGAAAGTTGGGCGCTTGGTAAGCCAGTGATTTTTCCTCGCTGGTGTATCGACGTTAAGACTTTGATGGAACGTAATCCACTTAGCGCCGAGGCGTACATCTATCGCAACCGCATTGGACTGCATCCAGAGACTCCCAAAGAGATGCATCAAATGTTGCGCGACATAAATCGAATTCGTATCCAAGACTCGAGCCTCGATTTGCGCGGGAAAGGTGTCGCAGAATTTATCGATCATTACATCGATCCAGCGGAACGCGGATTTGATGCCCAGCGAACTGCACGGGAATTGGTTTCAATCTTGAGTGAGGTCTCGTGAGTGAATCACGCAAGACTGAACTAAGAACCGGCGCAATTAACTTTTGCTGGAGCCACAGTAAAACTTATGCAAATGTGCAAGAGCAGATTTTCAATTTGATTGAAGCGCAGCTCCCCGCTGGTTCAGTAAGTCACTCAATTGAAGATGCAGTTGATGGTGCCGTAAATCTTTCGCTCTTCATTAGGCAAGGGCGAGAACTCGAAGATGCGCATAGAGTGCCAGCAGATGTGATTTTGGCTCACGGAATCGCGGATAAGCGTTACTTCTTTAGCCAAGATTCAACAACATCGCTCCCACTTGCAAATGAATATGACTTTTTGCTAGTTCCCGGTGCTTGGCACGTAAACCGATTGATCGAGGGAACCTATCGAAAAAATCCGCATTACCAAATAAAGGTTTTAGAATCACAGATCAAAAAAGTCGGTTGGCTTCGATTAGATCCGCTATTTGAAGAAGCTAAAACACGGGATAACGAACCGCATCATCGCCTGCGCCTGCTTTGGGCTCCGACTCACAACGTAATCCCTAGGACAAACGAACAAACCGTCGATGCACTTGCGCCTTCAAGTCTTCCCGGATTTAAACCACATGTTAAACAAATGGCTGCAAGGTACATCTTCCGAGTCTCGCTGCACCCGCGAAATCGATCAGATCGAAAACCAACTGGCAGCCAGTTAGTTTGGTCAGACGTAGTGATCAGTGACTTTGGCACCATGGTTTACGAAGCTTGGGCACTTGGTAAGCCGGTGATCTTCCCGCGCTGGGCTATGGATGTTGATACTTTGATAAATCGAAATCCATTGAGTGCTGAGTCCTACATTTATCGTAATCGAATAGGTTTGCATCCCGAGTCGCTAGTTGAGATGCAATACATGCTGGATCAAATTCAGCGACAGATTATTGGTAATCGAATTACGCGAATCTTTAAGCGAGTTACTCGAATCAAGACTCGACGCAAGGACGCAAGTGACCTTCGTGGTCCAGGGGTAAAAGAATTTATTGCGCACTACGTAGATCCTGCTCAACAAGGAAATGATGCAAAGCGAACCGCTGATGTCCTGGCTGAAATTGCCCAACTTCCCAAGTACCAGAATCCAAAATAGGTCTAAATCACCATAGTTCTTGGCAAGTTCTTAACTATGTGGCAATTAGCATGAAACCATGCGCCCTCGTCACTTGGTTCCAGTCGTCACAGTTTCGCTGTTAGCGCTTGTGGCATCAACCATCCAGCCTGCGCAAGCAAATCGCAAAGTTACAAATTCTTCAGTAACCATCGTTGCGGTAGGTGACATTGCAAAGTCGCGCGGTGGCCAGGCAAAGACTGCGGCCTTAACAAAAAATCTAAAGCCACAGCAAGTCTTGCTTCTTGGTGACTTGGTTTATCAGAGTGGTACCGACCGAGAATTCAAACGACACTTTATGCCTAGATGGGGCAGCCTGCTTCCAATAAGTTGGGCAGTTCCGGGCAATCACGAATATCGAACTGCAAATGCAGCTGGCTATCGAAATTTGATTACCAAGAACTCGATGCCTACAACTGGTGACAACCTTTGGTGGGTTAAGCAAACTGGCGCTTGGTCGGTCATCGGGTTAGACAGTGAAGTTTTGGCTGGCGCAACTGGCGAAAAGCAAATTGAATTCTTAAAGCAGGCTCTTCTTGATAACGAAGGTCGCCCAACAGTAGTAACTTGGCATCGGCCAACTTTTTCTCGTGGTCACCATGGAGATCAAGCTGACACAGCAGCTCTATGGAGTTTGGTAAGCGCCGATAAAGATGTGAAGTTGGTGCTTTGGGCTCACGATCACAACTACGAGCAAGTAGAACGCACGGTTACCGACGCTGGAACAGAGCGCAAAGTGAACACAATTGTGGTGGGCACCGGTGGTGCTAGCTTGCGAAATTGTAAGACGCCAAATATTCCTGGTGAACTAATTTGCGGCAAGAAAAACAACTACGGAGTTCTTCAATTGAAACTTGAAGATAACGGATATTCCTGGTCTTACCGAAATGCCAATGGCAAAAAACTTGGACGCCAGTTAGATAGCGGAAGAGTTACTTTTTAGATTCAACTAGACGTTGCTGTCTTCAAAATTCAGCCTTGCTTATTGTTGAATTTAGATTCAACTACACGTTGCTGTCTTCAAAATTCAGCCTTGCTTATTGTTGAATTTAGATTCAACTACACGTTGAATCTAAATTCAACGACATCCCCATCATTCATCACATACTCTTTGCCCTCCATGCGGACCTTGCCCTTTGATTTTGCCTCGGCAACCGATCCGGCAGCAACTAAATCTTCGAACGCAACGATCTCCGCTTTAATAAATCCTTTTTGGAAATCGGTGTGGATTACTCCTGCCGCTTCTGGCGCAGTAGCTCCAACTGGGATTGTCCAGGCACGAGATTCTTTTGGACCAGCTGTTAAATACGTTTGCAATCCCAAAGTTTTGAATCCGACGCGAGACAAAATTGCAATGCCACTTTCTTGCTGACCAACTGATTGCAATAGTTCTAGTGCTTCATCTTCGGGAAGTTCGCCGAGCTCAGCTTCAAGTTTGGCATTCATAAAGACCGCTTCGACTGGGGCAACTAGCGCGCTTAGCTCTTGCTTCAAACCTTCGTCTGTTAATTCATCTTCATCTAAGTTGAATACATATAGAAATGGTTTTGCAGTTAGTAAAAAGAGTTCTCGGATCGGCTCATAATCAAGACCTGATTCAAAAATTGTTTTACCTGAATTAAGAATCTCTACTGCCTTTTCTGCAGTCGCTAAGGATTCAGCTTTGGACTTATCCAAACGCGACTCTTTTAAAAGCCTTGGCATAGCTTTTTCCAGCGTCTGCATGTCTGCCAAAATTAATTCGGTATTGATGGTTTCGATATCGTCTTTTGGTGAGATCGCGCCATCCACGTGAACCACATCTGGATCTTTGAAGGCTCTAATCACCTGGCAAATAGCTTCTGACTCACGAATGTTTGCCAAGAACTTGTTACCTAGTCCTTCACCTTCACTTGCACCGCGGACAATTCCAGCAATATCTACGAAAGTTACGGTGGCCGGAAGGATTCGTTCGGAATCAAATATTCTTGCCAGCACTGGAAGTCGAGCGTCTGGAACTTCAACTACGCCAGTGTTTGGTTCAATCGTGGCAAAGGGATAATTTGCCGCCAGCACGTTATTTTTCGTTAAAGCATTAAAAAGTGTCGATTTTCCGACATTGGGTAATCCGACGATTCCGATAGTTAGGGCCACGGCACATAAGCGTAGCCGTATTTCAGCCTTCTCACGGACTCGGGCTTGACCCGATACGTTTATTCCATGGCAAACACGACAATCGAGCCGCTAGAGACAACTCCAGCCCAAATCGGTTGGACCTATCCTGGCGTCATCATTTTGACGAGCGCAGCCATGATGGTTGTGATGGCGCTAGACATCATTTTTACCGGCGGTATCGGAATTGTTTCCAACATTGGGTTGGTAATCATTGGACTTGTTGGTGCGATCAATGTCAGAACCGCTGATTATCAAGCTGCGATTTGGGTAGTTCCAATCGCTTGGGTGATTGCACTCTTAACAACTGGGCAACTAGCTCCAATGCGTGGTGGTTCATTTTTGCGTGAGCAAATTTTGCACCTTGCATATGGACTTTCGATGCACGCTTGGTGGATCCTCGGAGCCACTGCACTCAGTGCCAGCATTGCAATCTTTAGGCGCGGCCGGCAGCCTTAATGTCTCTGCGAAGTTCAGGTGGCAACGCAAAAATCAAGTGCTCTTCGATTGTTTCAACTTCTTCGACATCGGTATAGCCACGCTCTGCCAACCAAGCAAGAACACTATTAACCAAAATCTCTGGTACTGAAGCCCCACTTGTTAGTCCAATAGTTTTCGCATCTTTAATCCAGGCTTCATCAATTTCGCCAGCAAAGTCAACGCGGTAAGCGGCATCAGCGCCAGCTTCAAGGGCAACATCAACCAAGCGAACTGTGTTCGATGAGTTTGCTGAACCAACTACAAGCATCACGTCGCACGCTTGGGAAATCTCTTTCACAGCTTTTTGGCGATTTTGTGTGGCATAGCAAATGTCATCACTCGGTGGATCAAGCAAATTTGGAAACTTTGCGCGCAATAGATCGACGGTCTCTAAAGTCTCATCGACTGAAAGAGTGGTTTGCGAAAGCCATGCAACCGGTCGAGTTGGGTCAATTTCGATTTCCTGTACGTGAGCTGGACCATCAACCAAAGTCATGTTGTCTGGAGCTTCACCCATGGTGCCTTCAACTTCTTCATGACCTTCGTGTCCAATAAACAGAATCTGGTAATCATCGGAGGCAAAGCGCCTGGCTTCGGAGTGAACTTTTGTCACCAATGGGCAAGTTGCATCAATGGTCTTTAAGTTCCGCTGAGCTGCTTCATCGTGTACTGCAGGTGAAACACCATGAGCACTAAAGACAACTGTTGCGCCTTCTGGTACTTCGTCTGTTTCATTAACAAAAATTGCGCCCTTGGCCTCAAGTTCGGTAACTACGTACTTGTTATGAACAATTTCCTTGCGCACATAAATTGGCGCACCATGAACCGCTAGAGCCTTTTCAACTGTGACTACAGCTCGGTCAACTCCGGCACAATATCCACGAGGCTTTGCTAGCAGGACTTTCTTCTTTGTTTCGCTCACTCTCCTATCGTAAGCCCGCGCCTCCCCTCCCGCTTTCTGGCATTAGGCACAATAGATCCATGGACCAGACAGAACCAGCAAAGCCAGGACTCGAGCCAGAGTCTCCCTTGGCGGTTCATTCGGTCAGCACCATGATTGGCGAATATATTGGCCGGCTAGGAACAATTTGGGTCGAAGGCCAGCTGGCTGAAGTTAATCCAAGAAAAGGGTTAACGTACCTTTCGCTGCGTGACACTGATCGTGATGTTTCGCTTTCGCTCTACGTTGCTTCCGGAGTTATGGATTCACTGGCAACCACTGTGGAACAAGGCAGTCGAGTCCTCGTGCAAGTTAAAGCAGACTGGTGGGCTAAGCGTGGCTCATTGCAGTTCAAGGTTTTGCAAATGCGCGCGGTTGGTATCGGCGAACTTATGGCTCGCCTTGAAGCCTTACGAAACCTATTGGCGGCGGAAGGCCTATTCAATGAAGACCGCAAAAAGCCACTGCCATTTTTGCCAAGGCGCATTGGATTGATTTGTGGCCAAGCAAGCGATGCTATGCACGATGTTATTGAAAATGCCAAACGACGTTGGCCTGATGTTCAGTTTGAAGTCCGCGAAGTTGCAGTGCAAGGCGTTAACTGCGTAAAGCAAGTTAGTGGAGCACTAACCGAACTCGATGCGATCTCGGATATTGATGTAATTGTGATTGCCCGCGGTGGCGGTGCCTTTGAAGATCTTTTGCCATTTAGTGACGAGTCGCTTATCCGTGTAGTTGCCGGCATCGATACCCCAGTAGTTGCAGCTATCGGCCACGAGGAAGATCGACCTTTGATCGACTACGTAGCGGATTATCGCGCTTCGACTCCAACTGATGCCGCGCGAAAAATAGTTCCAGATGTGCTGCAAGAAATATCGGATCTAAGGAATGCTCGTTCCAGACTTCAAACTTTAGTTTCAGCAGGTATCACTCGGTTGGAACAACAGCTTGCACTTACCAAGAGTCGCCCAGCACTTGCATCGCCGGCAACATTGATTACTCAGCGCCTTAGTGAGAACAATGTTTTGCGAACGGCAATGCATGTGAAAGTGAAAAACTTTATTGCACTTGAATGCGCGCACTTAACCGGTGCTAAGGGAACACTTCGAGCCCTATCTCCACAAGGAACTTTAGAACGTGGCTTTTCAATTGTTCGCGACGCAAACAATGTCATTGTTAAGAGTGTTGCTGGGGTAAGTCCAGGAGACGAACTGCGAATCAAGTTGGCCGATGGTGACTTGGTTACTCGAGTTGAAGGAAATTAATCCTCGTCAGAATTGCTTGGACGCAAAGCTTCAAGTCTGGCTTTTGCTCCAGCAAGTTTTTCTTCGCAGATGGCCGCAAGCTTTTCACCTTGTTCCCACAAATTGACCATGTCATCGAGCGGAAGATCCTTATCTT
>JBIIZV010000004.1:0-20712 GCA_044346095.1 Candidatus Nanopelagicales bacterium | reverse complement strand
TAGTTATGAGTGAACAAAAAGGTTTTTCTGGAAAAAATGTTTCTGAAGTTACTGTTGAATCAATTCGACGCGGCGACATTACTCTCGACGATGTCAGAATCCATCCTGAAACTTTGGCAAAGCAAGCTCAAGTTGCCAGAGACAATGGCAATCCACAATTAGCTGAAAACTTTCTTCGCGCCGCAGAGCTAACTTCGTTATCAGACGAGTTAGTTATGGGTTACTACGATGCCTTGCGTCCGGGACGTTCAACTCCCACGCAGCTAGTAGAAATTGCTGACGAATTATCAAAGCATGGTGCGGAAAAGAATGCGGAGCTGTTTAGGCAAGCGGCAGATGTTTATGCTCGTCGTGGTTTAGCAGCAAAATAGTTCATATGGGACTTGTTGCTGGAATCGACATTGGTAATTCCACGACCGAAATCGTGATCGCTTCTGGAAGTGAGCCGATCGCCTGGGATCGCAGACCTACTAGAGGTATGAAGGGTTCGGAAGCCTCAATCAAAGCAGCGGTTTCACTATTGCAAAGTTTGCAGCGCGAACACCAGCTCACAATCGAAAAGGTTGTTGTAGCCCCATGGCAACCCGTTGAGACTTTAACTTCGACTATTCACGAACCATTGCCAGATACTGGTCGGTTGCAAATCTTAAAGACCGCTCATCAAAGTGTTGTTGGAGACGGCTGGGCAATCGGCCAACCCTGGTTGATAACCCAAGAAGCAATGAGTGAAGTCTCTTTGATCGCAGTAGTGCCAAGTGGTGTTGGATTCGAGTTTGCTGCTGCAGCTATCAATCGAGAGTTGGCAAATGGATCAAACATAGTTGGCGCTGTAATCGCCGATGACGAAGCCGTGTTGGTTGCTAAGCGTGTAAGTGCAGACATTCCTATCGCTGATGGCGTGGATACTGAGATCGCGCGAACGGCGCGCAGACTTTTTCTTGAAGTTAGGCCACAAAACTCTTCACTTAAAATTGCCACTGATGTTTGGGCACTCCGTTCAGCACTTGAGCTTTCCGAAATGGATGCAAGTCCACTGAATGAAATTGTGCGATGGGTAAAGAATGAACGAACTGCGTTAATTGGACTTTTTTCGGAAACCCAAATCTCTACTAAAACCAATAACGGTTTTATTGATTGGATTGATGGCACAACAACTGAGCTGTTTGAAGCAATTGCCAAAATTGAAAACTCCCTGATCGGCGATGTTTCTAGGATTGCGATTACCGAGCCAGTCAGCACCTCTGACATTTGGGCTTTTGACATCACAAAAGTTTTAGCGGATCGTGGCTTGCGACAAGTAGGACACACTAGAGACTTAGCGCTAGCGCAACTTTCACCACACAGTTCAAGTTCGAATCTGAACCTCAGTGAAATGTTTAAGGTTCCAGTTGTTGTGGCTGAGTCAGAAAGTTTTGCGGCACGAATAGGTGCAACTAGTACACCTGGTGTTGGATCTGGCGCTGCAATCCTTGACATCGGAGGTGGCACAATCGATTTGATTTCCGAGGTTGAAATATCTGCCGCTGGAGCCGGTGAGCTTTTAACTGCTGCAGTCGCCTTTGCACTTGATACTTCAAGAGGTGCCGCAGACTGGATTAAGCGTGGTCCGGCGCAAAGACTCGAATCACCTCAAGTCTTGCTCTCAGAAGACGGCAGTAAGAATTTTGTTTCGGAAGCAGCCCCATACCCCGCTTCGGCAATGGGCTCATTAGTTACGCCAGGTCCAGCAGGCTTTCTGACTTTCGGACAGAACTTGCAGCCTGCCGAATGGCGGATTATGCGTCAGGGGTTGAAGCAAGCAGCAATTGGAAAGAATGTTGCACGTCTGATTCGGAGTCTGGAATCAAAAACTGGCACCGCAAAGGATCTGGACCTTATCGTAGTTGGCGGACCCGTTGCCGATGACGAACTTCTGCCAGTGATTGGTGCTATTCCTGGTGTTAAAGGAATTGGCCGGGGAAATGTCGCAGGAAAGCTTGGTCATAGATATGCCGTGGCCTACGGACTTTCCCAGATTTAGATTTGTATTGGATTTCCTACCCCGCAATCAAGAAAATCTGGAAAAGTATCATTAACAACTTTTCGTAATTCTGCAGGGGAGAAAAAATGACAACAACAGTTTGGCACAACGGAAATGTCTGGATTAATGAAACCCAGACTTCGAATGCGCTAGCCGCTACCGATGGCTTGATTGTTGCTCATGGTGATGCTGCCCTTGCTTTGAATGCAGATGAAAAAATCGATTTAAAAGGTGCAACCCTGTTGCCAGGTTTTGGCGACGGCCATGCTCATCCAGTTTTTGGTGGCATTGAAACTTTGTTCGCGCCAGTGCGCGGCCCAGAAAAACTGGAACAGTTACTCGAGGCAATAAAGACATGGGCAGATGCCAACCCAGATGCGCCATGGGTTCGCGGTGAAGGTTATGACCCAAGCCTTTCGCCACGTGGTGAGTTTGACGCCAAGTGGCTAGACGAAATTGTTCCTGATCGTCCAGTTGTATTACGCGCGATGGATTACCACACTGCTTGGGTGAACACGAAAGCGCTAGAGCTCGCAGGTATCACCAAGGACACACCTCAACCAGACGATGGTGAAATTTCATTGCGTGAAGATGGCACGCCATCGGGCACACTTCGTGAATGGGGTGCTTGGAAAATGGTTTATGACTTATTGCCACCGCTAACTTTGGATCAACGTGATCAAGCTCTGCGCGCGGCATCGACAGCATTTTCATCTTGCGGGGTTACCTGGGCACAAGATGCCTGGGTTGAAGAAGACACTATGGAAAGTTGGCTACAGGCAGCCAAATCTGGAGTCTTGAAGTTCCGTGCAAATCTTGCCTGGTTAGCTGAACCTGAAGGTGTTTGGAAAACCAAGATCGATTCATTTGAAACCAATCGCGATCGAGTGAAACGAGAAGCGCCAGAACTCCTAACCGGTAACACTGTTAAATTCTTCGCCGATGGAATTCTTGAAGGCGGCACCGCAGCGGTACTTGAAGATTATTGCGACTGCCCAAATAAAGGAATGCCGAACTGGCGTCGCGAAGAACTCTTTGAGGCAGTAGCTGCTGTGGTAGCTCGAGGTTTTCAAGCCCACATCCATGCGATTGGCGATGCTGGAATTAGAAATGCACTAGACGCATTTGAGCATGCTCGAAAAGTTGGGGGCAAGTTGATTAATCCAGTTATCGCTCATTCCCAGTTAATTGATCCAGCGGACCTGCCTCGATTTAAAGAACTCGATGTAATTGCTAATTTCGAACCACTTTGGGCACAGCTTGCAAATGAACAAGTTGTGCTGACTATTCCAAGACTTGGGCAAGAGCGCGCGGATCGCCAATATCCAATGGCAACTCTGCTGCACAGTGGTACCAAGATTTCATTTGGTTCGGATTGGCCAGTTACTTCTCCGGTTCCTATGGAGGGAATTGGTATCGCAATTACCCGCCAAACGGATGAAGAATATCCGCCAGGTGGCTGGGTGCCACATGAGCGCCTGACTCTTAATGAGGCGCTAACTGCTTACACAATGGGAACTGCGGTTCAGGCTGGTGAAGAAGAACTTTGGGGTGACTTGGCAATTGGCAAACGTGCCGACGTAGTAATGATGGACACCGACATTCATTCACTGGAACCAATGCGAGTTCGCAAAGCCAAAGTCGTTGGCACTTGGCTTGGTGGCGTTCGAGTATTTGGCAAATAGCTCAAGCCTCGACAGAGAAAAGTCAAGGTAGGTTTAAGTTGTGGAGTTAACACCCAACGAACTTGATCGCTTATTGATCTTCAATGTTGCTCAGCTTGCGCAATCTAGAAGAGCGCGGGGTGTGAAGTTAAACAAGCCTGAAGCCGTAGCTTTGATTTCCAATGCAGTAATCGAATCAGCGCGAGATGGTGCAAGTCATTCAGAGGCACTCCGAGCTGGTTTATCTGCAGTCGCTGAATCAGAATTGTTGCCCGGTATTGGGCCGCTGTTAAGTGGAATTGCTGTCGAAGCTGTTTTTTCAGACGGACGACGTCTAGTAGTTGTTGATTTTGAATCTACTGACCCTGATGTTCCAGGCAAAGTTACCCGCCTTGAACCTGTCTCTTTAAGATCGGATCTCGATATAACTTCCGTTGTCGTCGTTAATGAATCAGACATTCAAATCTCTGTAACAACACATATGCACTTCTTTGAATCAAACCCAAAGTTAAAGTTTGACCGAATCGCGACATACGGCAGACACCTGCACATTCCTGCTGGTGAACATGTTGACTTCCCGCCCGGTGCTGAAGTTTCAGTTGATTTAGTTCCGATTTCTGGAAATCGAATTCTGATTGGGTTCGCTGGATTGGTAGATGGCCCATTGGATGCGCCTGGGGCCAAAGACCAAGCTATTTCTAAGGCAAAAGCGCGCGGATACTTAGGGTTTGAGTCATGAAAAATCACGAGATCTCCGATAGTCAGCAAGACATTGCAGTGCATGGCGCCCGAAAGGGAGACTTTGTTCGCCTAGGCGATACCCAACTGGTTATCCGCGTTGAAGCCGATGATCGTGAAGTTGGAAATGAAGTTCAGATCGGTTTTGGCAAAAACATGCGCGATGGCATTGGAATGCGATCAGTACCAAGTAGTGAATCGTGTGATGTTGTAATCACCAACGTTTTAATCATTGACGCAATTCAAGGTATCCGCGTTAGTTCAATTGGAATTCGCGCCGGCCGAATCAGCGCAATCGGCAGGGCTGGTAATCCCGACACCATGGATGACGTTGACGTTGTTATTGGCAGTGGTTCAATTATCATTCCCGGCGAAGGATTGATCGCAACTGCAGGTGGAATTGATACTCACGTTCATGCCATGTCACCTCGGGTTTGCGACGCAGCACTTGCCAGCGGCGTAACCACGATTATTGCCCAAGAATTCGGCCCGTTCTGGGGTGTGGGTGTTAGTTCAAAATGGGCACTAGAACAAGCTCACAATATGTATGGTGCTTGGCCGTTAAATGTTGGGATCTTAGGTCGCGCTGCTGGGTCAACCAGAGCGCCACTGGAAGAAGCGCTTGCGGGCGGAGTTTGCGGATTCAAAATTCACGAAGATACCGGAGCGCATCCTCGAACTATTGACACAACATTAACTTTTGCAGATGAATTCGATGTGGCTGTCGCGCTACATACTGATGGATTAAATGAGATGCTCAGCGTCGCAGACACAATTAATGTCGTTGATGGTCGCGCAGTGCATGCATTCCACGTTGAAGGATGCGGTGGTGGTCACTCCCCTGACGTGTTAACTATGGCTGGGCGAGAAAACATTTTGGCTTCCTCTACTAATCCAACTCTTGCTTACGGTGTAAATGCAGCTGATGAACATGTTGCGATGATTATTTCTGCGCACGGCATGAATCCCGAATTACCAAGTGATGTTCAGATGGCACGTAACCGAGTTCGCAATGCGACTATGGCTGCCGAAAATCGCCTGCACGATATGGGTGTAATTCCGGTTACTTCATCCGATGCCCTGGGCATGGGAAGAGTTGATGACACTTGGCGTAAGACTTTTGCTATGGCAAGCATGTTTGCCGACCACGCAGTACTCGACGGTTCTGTAGCGCCTGACGAAGTTGCCACTAACAATGAACGAGTGCTGATGCATGTCGCAAAAATCACAACCAACCCAGCGTTAGTTCATGGTCTGTCACATGAAATTGGATCAATTCAAGTTGGACTAATGGCTGACATAGTTCTTTGGCCATATTCAACCTTTGCGTCAAAGCCAAATATGATCATCAAGAACGGCTTGCCAGCTTGGGGTGTTGTCGGTGATCCAGGTGCCACTGTTTCAAATGCTCAACCATTAGTCATCGGACCGCAGTTTGGGGCATTTGGTGTAACTGCCGAAGATCTCGGTGTCCATTTCACAAACAGCAATTCGGATATTTCGCTGTCTCGCCGGCGTAGCGTTCCCGTCAAAAACACCAGAACCATTAAGAGCTCGGACATGATTCGGCACGGAATTCTTGGTGAAATCCATGTCGACCGCACTGGAAATGTCGTAACGTTCAATGGTCAGCACATTACGAGCGACCCACAAAACGCAGCGACACTCACCCGCACATTTTTGCTTTAGGAGTTTGCGATGGCGTTTAACCTAGTTACTGCTTCTGGGTCAGGCGCTGAACGCGGCGCACAAATTGGTGAACAACTTTCTGGCTTGCTCGGCATGGCCTGGAACAGATGGGTTCTTCACTTCAGCAAGAACGATGTCGATGCCGAAGATTTGGCGCATCGTTTAACTGAAGTTGGCGGCTGGGAAACTGCGGAACGTTATTGCCCAGATTTAGTTGCAGAACTAGAGGCTATGGCTGAAGCTGCGAGCATGCCTTGGTATCAAGTTGCAGCACTTTCTATGTTGGATGAATCTTGGGCGCTAACCGGCGGAATGGGTTGCACTGCAATTGCAATCACTCGGGATGGTTCAAGATCTGCAGGACAGAACATGGATTTGCCCGATTGGACCAACGGGCTGCAAACCGTATTGCGAGTTAAAGATAAATCCGGACTAGGTGTAATTGCTGCTACTTACCCTGGATCACTTGCAACTATGGGAATGAATTCGAACGGTGTAATTGTTGTTGTGAATGCCTTAGACCTTGCAACCAACATGACGGGTATGCCAGTTGATTTTGTAACACGGGGGGCTTTGCATCAACCAACTGCAGCTGATGCAATTGCATACATCCGAGAAATACCTCACGCAGTTGGTCAGAATTACACAGTCCTAGATAGTAAAGATTTATTCATGGTTGAGGCTGCGGCTGACCATGTAATAGATGTTCCAACTCACGCCGAAGTTTCAGGTCACACCAACCATGCTTTCACTCGGGAATACACCGGGTCTGAAGGCTCGTACGCCCGCATGGCAGCAGTAGAAGATAATCGAGATAGCTTGCAAACTGTTGAAGATATAAAGAATCTGCTTCTTGATAAAGAATCTGGTGTTTGCATAACCCTTGGCCGTTGGCGCGAGGACATGTACTCATTTATGGGGCTAGTTGGCGATTCAAATACCAAGCAGGCTTGGATTAACGCTGCCCCAGCATATGGTGGCGCTTTCGAAGAAGTCTCATTCATATAAAGGACTCCGCACGTGCTCCACCCCTAAAGTCCCTAGGCTATGAGCATGAGCACACAGAATAATGTCACAGTAATCGGCGGCGGTATCGTCGGCCTTGCCTGCGCTTGGGAATTAGCAAAAGATGGCGCCTCAGTGATTGTGGTTGAATCTGGTGGCACAAGCTACGGAACATCGCTGGCTAACGCTGGCTGGATTAGTCCGAGTCATGTAATTCCATTTGCTGCTCCGGGTATGGTGCAAACTGGTTTCAAGAATTTGGTTGGACGAACTGGCGCATTCGCAATGACACCTGGAGCTGGTCCGCTACTTGCACCTTGGACTCTTAAATTTGCTCGCTCCTGCACTGATGCGCATGTTGATCATTGTGCGCCAGCACTCAAAGAATTACTTGATACCAGCATTAACGTTATCGAAGGCTTAACTGAAACCACTGATTTAACGCGTACAAACTTGCCCCAGTGGTACGTCTACACGTCCGACACCGCAGAAGCAGATGCAGAACATGAAGTGGACTTGGTAAATCGCTATGGAGTCAATGCAAAGCAATTAGATTTACAAGCAAGTTTAGATAGTGAACCGATTCTTAAGAGTTCGGTAAAGGCTGTTGTTGAATTCAGCGATGACTTTGGATTAGATCCAGGAAAGTTAGTAGATGTTTACCGCAGGCACTGCGAACTAATTGGCGTGACATTCCGAAATGAAAAAGTAACTGGCATGTCTTCAACAAGTCGCAATGTCACGGTAGTAACAACAACAGATTCTTGGATCAGCGATTACGTTGTTTTAGCGGCAGGTGTTTGGTCACGTGAGTTAGCTCAGAGTATTGGAGAGAATCTCCCAATCATGCCGGCCAAGGGACAATCAGTAACACTGCCTGAAGTAATCGAAAAGCCAACCCGCACCCTGATGTTGGCAGATCAACGAATCGCAACCAATCCACTTGATTGGGGTTTGCGTATGAGTACTGGATTTACGTTGACATCAAAGTCCGACATGTCCGTGAACCCTAAGGCGAGTGACAAACTCATTGCCACTGCAAGACAGGTGCTTCATCTGCCTGAGCGCCTTGAGGTAAAAAATGAACTTGCCGGACTGCGCCCAGCCAGCCCAGATGGCATGCCATATATAGGTGCCTTGCCAAAAGCCCCAAGAGTGATTGCCGCTACTGGGCATGGGATGTTGGGTCTAATGATGGGGCCTGGAACTGGAAAATTTGTGTCCGATTTGATTGCAGGTCGTCCAGTTTCCCGAGATGTCTTGAAATTCTCCCCTGCCAGACCTCGCCTCTAATCAATTTTCCAACTGTTAGCAAAATGTGACTTTAGGTAAATTGCCCTTATTCAATGCCATTTCGTTGTAAGTTTCAGTTGCGAAACCATGCAGTTTCGCGCGAAATCGCAACACTTGAAAGTAGGCAACTTTGAGCGAGAAGTATCTAGAGATTCGCAACATTACAAAGGTTTTCCAAACTCCTGAGGGTGGCGAAGTTCGCGCACTTGATGACGTGACCCTGGATATTGCCAGTGGTGAATTCTTTATCTTGCTAGGTCCTTCTGGTTGTGGAAAAACAACTTTGCTTCGAAGTATTGCTGGTCTGGAATATCCGGACAGTGGCGAAATCGTTTTACAAGGTGAGCGTATTGACGATCGGCCACCATATGATCGCCCAGTCAATACCGTATTCCAGTCTTACGCACTTTTCCCACACATGACTGTGGGCGACAACATTGCATTTGGTTTAGAAATGGAAAATGTTGACAAGGATGTAATTGCAAAGAGAGTTGAAGAAGCCCTCGAGCAGGTACAGCTATCTGGTTATGCCAAGCGCATGCCGTCACAACTTTCTGGTGGACAACAGCAACGTGTTGCATTAGCTCGTGCGCTTGCTAAGAAGCCAAAAGTGCTTTTGCTAGATGAACCACTTTCTGCGCTTGACCTAAAACTTCGTCGTGGCATGCAAGTTGAACTAAAGCGTTTGCAGCGTGAAACTGGAATTACATTCGTTTTCGTAACTCACGATCAAGAAGAAGCTATGTCGATGGGTGATCGAATCGCAGTATTTAGCCAAGGCAAGATTGTTCAGCTTGATACTCCTGTTGAGGTTTACCGTCGTCCAGTAAATGCCTACGTTGCTGACTTCATTGGTGAAACAAACTTGATTAAGGGAACAGTTGTTGCAGGTGGCATTTCATTGCCTGGTGGAAACGTATTGCCAACAGATCAGCTAGCCGCTGACTCTGTTATCCCAGCATCTGGCGAAGTAACAGTTGCGATCCGTCCAGAAGATCTTGTACTTGCAACAAACGGCATGATTGGTGGAACTGTTAGAGACGTAATCTTCACTGGAGATTCGGTGCGAGTTCACGTTGCTGTCGGCGACGTAGAAGTTATTGCTTCGCTTGCCTCTTACGGAACTGAAATTCCAGCACAAGGAAGCAAGGTCACGCTAAGTCCAGAGCATCGCGCTGCACGTACGGTAGCTTCATGACTGCAGTAACAACTCCACCAAAGAAACCAGCGCAGCGCGGTCGGCCAGGACAATCCTCGCCAAAGTTGGCTTACCTTCCAATTATCTTTTTGGCCTTTGCCATTGGAATCCCGCTCTTAATCATCGTTGTTTACTCATTCCTTGAGAAGCCTTCACAAGGTACTGGTGTTAAGTGGGTTTTCACTTTAGAAAACTACAAAGCATTATTCATTCAAGAAAAACTCGATGGCACTACTGCGCTTGATACCCGATACATAAAAGTTCTTTGGACATCGTTCTACTATTCGCTACTCACAACCATAGTTACCTTAATTCTTTCGATTCCGGTTGCTATGTGGATTGCTACTCGCGAACCCCGACATCGAAACCTACTTGTTGCGTTGGTAACTCTTCCGTTCTGGATCAGTATCTTGATTCGCACTTACGGCATGCGCCAGATCGTTGCAGACGAAGGGCCAATCGGAAGATTCCTTGGCATCTTCAATATTGAGTGGAGTATTTTGTACTCGCCGCCAGCGACAATCCTTGGTCTGATTTATGTTTTCTTACCATTCATGATTTTGCCAATTTATGCTTCAGCTGAACGTTTCGATTTCCGACTAGCTGAAGCTGCTTACGATCTTGGCGCCAAGCGAATGACTGTCGTAAGACGAGTAATTTTGCCTTCAATTCGCCCAGGTGTGATTTCCGGTATTGCATTGGTATTCATCCCAGCACTCGGATCGTTCTTGCAATCCGACATGTTGGGTGGTGGCAAAACCAACATGGTCGCCAACGTCATTGCCAATAACTTTGGTCAAGCCCGCAACTGGCCATTCGGTAGTGCCTTAGCTGTACTGCTTATTGTCCTGACGCTCTTGTTCGTCTTAGTTATGCAAGGAGTCGCACAACGACGCGGAGACAAGGTGGAATTAGTATGAGTCACACCCAAACCGCTTCACGCAAGCGCGGCAAGTTAGTTAATCTTCGGAACTTCCCAGGGTTTAAGCCGACTGCATGGTTTGTGCTTTTCTTCCTATACAGCCCGCTGGTTTATGTCGTTATCTATTCGTTTAACTCAAGCCGCATTGGTGCAGTTTGGGAGAGCTTCTCGGTTAAGTGGTACTTCAGAGTTTTCGAGAACACCGATATTCAACGCGCTCTAAAGAACTCACTGCAGGTTGGGCTAGTTGCGACAATTTTGTCCACGACTCTGGCCGTAATGGCGGCTCTTGGATTACTGCGAATGAAGCGAGCTGGAAAAGCAGTTGCAATTGCACTTATCGGAGCGCCACTGATCATCGCTGAAATTGTGTTGGCAGTTGGAACCCTTGGTTTGTTTATCGCAGTTGGAGTGCCGCTTGGTAAAGTTGGTTTAATGGTTGCACACACAGCATTTTGTATTCCGTTTGCCTTGTTACCTATTAGAGCTCGACTCAGTCAGCTAGATATGGCGCCATTCGAGGCGGCTTCTGACTTGGGTGCAAACGAAAAACAAATCTTGCGTCGAATCACGTTGCCTTTGCTTGCTCCCGCGATTTTTGCTGGAGCTCTGCTGGCATTTGCAATTTCGATTGACGACTTCATCACATCGTTCTTTGTCGCTGGCCCAGGCGCTACGACATTGCCGGTCTACATTTTTGGCATGATTCGCTCAACTGTTACACCAGAGGTGAATGCAATTTCAACGTTGCTTCTGTTGTTCTCGGGCAGCGTGCTAATCGGATCGTATCTGATCCAACGAAAAAGGAGATAAGAATGGCTAGCAATAAGAGGCGTCGCGCCTCATATGTAGCTGCACTTGCTGCCGCAAGCGCACTACTACTTTCTGCATGTGGCGGGGAGACCACTGCTGATTCAGGCGCGGGCGAAGCCACTGCAGCTGCAGGGGAATTCCCAACTACTGGCTCAGGCGTAGTTAATGTTTACAACTGGACTGATTACATCGATCCAGAAGAACTAAAGCGCTTCACTGCTGAAACTGGCATCGAAGTTATTTTAGACACCTACGACAGCAACGAAACATTGTTGGCTAAGTTGCAATCCGGTGCAACTGGCTACGACGTTATTGTTCCTTCGGACTACATGGTTCAGCAGATGGTTGAACTGGATCTTCTTCAGAACATAGGTGTAAGCAGCTTCCCTAATGGTGGCAACATTAAGGACAACTTGGTAGATGTCTACTGGGATTCAGGACGCAACTACACAGCCCCTTGGAACTATGGAACAACTGGTATCGCATGTAACTTTGCTGCTGAACCAGGTTGCGAAAACATCAAGTCTTGGAAGGACTACTTCACTGCAGGTCTTCCAAAGATGGATTCTCTAAAGGATCAGGTTGAAGTTGTTTCTGCTGCGCTTCGCGCTACTGGCGTTGGCAAGGACGATCTATGCACAACTGATACTGCAAAGTACATCGCTGCTGAAGAATTACTAGCTGGCTTCAAGCCTGCTGTAATCGAATCAGACGGTGGTATTGAGCGCGTAACAGCTGGCACCTCCAACGTGCGCCATGCTTGGAACGGCTCAAGCCATCGCATGACAGTGGAGAATCCAGATGTGCAGTTCATCTACCCAAGTGAAGGTGTAAACCTTTGGGCAGATAACTTGGCAGTTCCAGTAGGTGCGCCTAACCTGGATAACGCCAAGATCTTCATCAACTGGATGATGAGTCCAGAGGCAGCAGCAGCTCAGAGTAATTTCTCTGGCTATGACAATGGAATCAAGGGTTCAGACGCATTCATGGATGAAGCACTGAAGACTAATCCGGCGGTTGTAGTTCCAGCTGACAAGCAGGCACTGATTTCACCACTTCCAAACTGTGGTGAAGAAGCCCGAGAGTTGTACACCCAGGTATTCACTACTTGGACAACTGGCCAATAAACCCTTTGGGTTACCAAGTAACGCCCCTGTGAGTTTCACAGGGGCGTTACTTTTTTGTTATCTATTGAAGGTAGGTTTTTTGCCAATTTAACTTGAAATGTCTATCCGAATCTAAATTCCTCTGGCATTCTTTAACTACATTCCTACGTTTAAGGGAGATCCATGAAGATTACGAATAAGCGCAAAGGCACCTACTTTGCAGCCATCGCAGCTGCTGGTGCATTGCTTCTATCCGCATGTGGTGGCGAATCCACAGCAACTGACAACGCTTCTGCACCTGCAACAGCTGCTTCCGGAGAGTTTCCTACATCAGGCTCTGGTGTAGTCAATCTGTATAACTGGACTGATTACATTGATCCAGCACTACTTGAGAAGTTTGAAGCAGAAACTGGCATCGAAGTCATTCTTGACACATTCGATAGCAATGAAACTTTGCTCGCAAAACTACAGTCTGGCGCAACTGGCTACGACATCATCATGCCGTCTGACTACATGGTTGAGCAAATGATTGGTCTTGGTATGCTTCAAGAGGTCGATGTAGCTTCATTCCCAAATGGAAAGTACATCGCTCCTGAATTCATGGATGTGTACTTCGATCCAGGTCGTAAGTTCACAGGGCCTTACATGTATGGCACAACTGGTATTGCCTGTAACACCAAGCTGGAACCAGAATGTGAAAACATCAAGTCTTGGAAAGATTTACTCACTGGCAACTACGCAAAGGTAAATGCACTTAAAGATCAGGTAGAAATTGTTTCTGCTGCGCTTCGTGCAACTGGCGTACCTGCTTCAGACCTATGCACTACTGATACCGCAAAGTATGTCGCTGCTGAAGAAATGTTGGCTGGATTCAAACCAGCTGTCATTGATAATGATGGTGGTAATGAGCGCATGATTACCGGACAGGCACATATCCGTACCTCTTGGAACGGCGATACTCACCGCATGAAGATGGAAAATCCAGACATCATCTTCATCTACCCAAGTGAGGGCCTGAACTTCTGGTCAGATCACATGGCAATTCCAGTCGGTGCCCCAAACACTGACAATGCCAAGATTTTTATCAACTGGCTAATGGATCCAGCAAACATGGCTGCAGCAAGTAACTTCTCGGGTTACAACAATGCAATCACCGGAACTGCTGAACTAATGAACGATGAACTGAAGAACGACCCAGGCGTTATCGTTCCAGAGGAGAACAAGGCACTTCTAAGCCCAATCCCTAACTGTGGCGAAGAAGCTCGCGAGCTATACACCCAGGTGTTCACCACTTGGTTGGATAGTCAGTGATAACTGATTGATAAATAAAGCAGCCTCACCTTCGGGTGGGGCTGCTTTATTTACTCTCTGTTGCATAAATACGATTGCAGCTAGAAACCTAAAAAACCTTGCTCAATCGGCTTGACCACAACAGTTCTGGTCAGCACAGTTAGAGATGTCACTTTAAACAGGGAGACAGATGGCACCGGAACAATTTGAAGTGGTGGTAGTTGGCGCTGGCCAAGCTGGCGTTGCGATGAGCGAGCATCTAACTATCGCTGGAATTTCACATGTCGTTTTGGAGCGGGATCGAATTGCTGAGCGCTGGCGATCTGAGCGCTGGGATTCGCTGGTAGCAAACGGCCCAGCTTGGCATGACCGCTTCCCTAACCTGGAATTTGAAGGTTACGATCCTGATGCATTTGTGCCAAAAGAAGCTGTTGCTGATTACTTTGTTGCTTACGCAGAAAAATTTAATGCTCCCATTAGAACTGGCGTTGAAGTTAAGTCAGTAACGAGACTGCCGATTGATTCGGGCTTTAGCGTTGAAACTTCAACAGGAGAAATTCACGCAAAGTATGTGGTGGCAGCAACCGGACCATTTCAAAAGCCAGCTATTCCACCTGTCGTTTCGAGCGAGACAAGTATTCATCAACTTCACTCAAGTGATTACCACAATCCAGCGCAGCTACCTGAAGGTGGAGTGCTCGTTGTTGGAGCTGGATCATCTGGAGTTCAAATTGCAGCTGACTTAAGAAAAGCTGGCAGAGATGTTTACTTATCAGTGGGCGAGCACGATCGCCCACCAAGAAGATATCGCGGCAGAGACAATGTTTGGTGGTTAGGCGTTTTAGGCAAGTGGGATATGGCAACACCTCCTGCAGGTGCCGAACACGTCACTATCGCAGTGAGTGGTTTCGACGGAGGCAAAACTGTTGACTTCCGAGATCTTGCTAGTAGTGGCATCACTCTGCTTGGACTAACAACGTCATTTGATAACGGTATTTTGAAGTTTGCAGATGACCTAGAGCGAAATATTGCACGAGGCGATGCAAACTTCTTGTCAGTTCTAACTGAAGCTGATGAGTTTATTTCGCAGAATAACTTGGATTTACCTTTAGAGCCTGAGGCACATATTCTAGGCCCGATGCCTGAGACAGCGCTGAACCCGATTCGGGAAATTGCTTTAGCTTCAGCAGGTATCACAACGATTCTTTGGGCAACTGGATACTCAGTTGATTATGGCTGGCTGCAAGTTCCCAAAGCCTTGACCGAAGCTGGAAAGCCTGCGCATCAACGTGGCGTATCAAATGCAAATGGAATTTACTTCCTCGGACAGCCGTGGCTTTCCAGGCGCGGTTCGGCATTTATCTGGGGCGTTTGGCATGACGCAAAATTCCTTGCAGACCAGATTCAAATCCAGCAAAGCTACAAAAGTTACGCTGGCTCAGCCCGGGTCGTTCAATGATTGAAATCGCCAATATCAAGCCCACGCTTTCGACTAACGTAAATCTTGAACCTACCGAAGGAAACTGATGACTCACAAGAGAATTCGACCATTCAATACAAAGGTCACGTATCCAGAACAAAACTTGGATAACGACTTAGCCCAGGCGGTTGTTGCTGGTAACACTGTCTATCTGCGTGGACAAATTGGTCAAGACCTTGATACTCGTGAGTCCGTAGGCATCGGTGATGTCGAAGCTCAGACTGAAAAAGCAATGGCAAACATCAAGATGTTGCTTGAGGAATGTGGCTCAGAGCTCGGTGACATTACAAAAATCACTATCTACTTAGTAGACATTCGTTACCGCGAGCCGGTTTATCGTGTGATGGGCAAGTGGCTTAAGGGTGTGCATTACGTTTCAACCGGTCTAGTTGTTACAGCCTTGGCGCGTCCAGAGTGGCTAGTTGAAATTGATGCAACTGCCGTAATTCCAGAAACCAGAGATTAATGACAATTAGTATCGCTGCAAGATGTGAACGTACTGGGGCATTCGGAGTTGCAATCAGCAGTTCTAGTCCGGCTGTTGGTTCGCGTTGTCCAAATGTTCGAGCTGGTGTTGGTGCTGTTTCGAGCCAGAATGTAACTGACCCAAGTCTTGGCCCATCACTTTTGGATGCATTACAAAGTGGTCTCGGTGCGCACGATGCCTTAGCTCAAGTAAGTAAAGCAGCTACCCATCCTGAATTCAGGCAACTAACCGTTGTAGATAACTACGGTGAATCAGCGGTTTACTCTGGTGAAAAATCGCTGGGCATTAATGCGGAAGTTACTGCAAAGAACGTGGCAGCAGCTGGGAACATGCTCGCTAATGCTGATGTGATTCAGGCAATGGTTGATGCATTTAGCTCAACTTCCGATAACGAGCTAGCCGATCGATTGATTCAAGCTTTGGAGGCTGGAGTTAAAGCGGGCGGTGAAGCTGGGCCAGTGCATTCGGCTGCAGTAATTGTGGCAACTGAAGTTTCCTGGCCAACAACAAACCTTCGAGTTGATTGGGACGAAGACCCGATTTCAAAACTGAGAGAGATCTACAAGGTTTGGGCGCCACAGTCACAGGATTACTTGACTCGTGCGCTTAATCCCAACACGGCACCTTCATATGGTGTTCCAGGAGATGAATAGTCATGTCAGACCATAAACAACAAGTAATTAATCGAGTGGATGAAGTTGGCAACGTACTTCTAGCTTTGAGTCACAAAATTCACGCAAATCCAGAAGTTGCTTGGAAAGAGTTTGAAAGTGCGGCAGTAGTTGCTAAGTCTTTGAGCGATCATGGCTTTGATGTTGTCGAGCAAGTTTCAGGTTTACAAACTGCATTCCGTGCTGAGTTTGGATCCGGCGACCTAACCGTTGCACTATGTGCGGAATACGATGCGCTGCCAGGACTCGGCCATGCGTGCGGACACAACATTATTGCTTCATCCTCAGTAGGTGCCGCGATTGCATTAGCCGCGGTAGCCAAAGATTTGAATTTGAAAGTGGTCGTTCTTGGAACTCCTGCCGAAGAAGGTGGCGGCGGAAAAATCGTAATGTTGGAACGAGGTGCTTTTGATGGCATTGATGTTGCCGCTCTAGTTCATCCAGGCCCTGTTGATGTTGCATTTGCCGAACCATTTGCAGTTCGTCATATCGCAGTTAAGTTTTCCGGTAAAGCTGCCCACGCAGCTGCATATCCAGAGCAAGGCGTGAACGCCGCAGATGCATTTACGATTGCTCAAGTAGCTATTGGATTGCTTCGCCAACAACTCCCAAGCACCGTCCGAGTTCATGGCGTAATGACTCGTGGTGGCGAAGCACCTAATGCAATTCCTGAAGTTACTGAAGGTCGCTGGTACATCCGCGCAACCTCTACAAAACTTATGGAAGAAACTTTCGCCCGAGTTGAAAAGTGCTTTGAAGCGGGTGCTCTGGCAACTGGCTGTGTTCTTGAGATTCATGATGAAAGTGAGCCGTATTCCGAGTTCACAAATCATCCACAGTTAAACGAGATCTACAAAACAAATGCGCAGGCAATTGGACGGGTGTTTGATGACAACGACCCTCGGATCAAGATGAATCGCGCCAGTACAGATCTTGGAAATATCTCTAAGGTCATTGCCAGCATTCATCCATATATTGGCGTGAATAGTGGCTCAGCCGTAAATCATCAAAAGGAATTTGCTGCGGCCTGCATAACCGCTGATGCAGACCTTGCAGTCCTTGATGCCTCTAAAGCAATGGCTATGACTTTGGTAGACATTGCCTCAGATCCAGCTCTTCGCGAGTATGTTAAAGGGTATTCAAGACCATGAAATTGCGGCAAAGAACTACGTGGGGTGCGTAATGAAAACTCGGGATGAATGGGAAAAGGCGGCATCGAGCCTTTCGTTCGATGGGCGTGCGGTTATCAATGGCGCACGGGTTTCAACTGAGAAAACTTCCGAAGACATCAGCCCCGTAACCGCTAAGTCTTTAGCCGATGTTTCTGAGTGTGGTCAGCGTGAAGTTGATCAAGCAGTAGCTAGTTCTCGCGCAGCTTTTGAGAATGGCTGGTCACGGATGTCCCCTGGTGCACGCAAAGGAGCACTTCACAAACTTTCGGAATTGATTCTTGCCAATGCCGACGAGCTAGCTCTTCTTGATGTTCTAGATATGGGCAAACCAATCTCAGATGCAACCACGATTGACATTCCTGGGTCTGCTGCAATCCTTAACTTTTACGCCGAAGCAATCGACAAAGTCAGTGGCGAAATTCCGGTTACTGATCCGGGCAATGTTGCACTGGTAAAGCGTGTTCCACTTGGCGTAGTTGGTGCGGTAGTTCCGTGGAACTACCCATTGGAAATGGCGATTTGGAAACTTGGTCCAGCACTTGCAGCAGGTAATTCTGTCGTACTTAAGCCAGCAGAGCAATCACCGCTTTCTTCACTTCGCTTAGCTGAGTTAGCTCTTGAAGCAGGATTGCCAGAAGGAACGCTAAATGTTGTGACTGGTCAGGGCGAAACAACTGGTGCTGCCGTCGGACTTCATCCAGACATTGATGTACTTACGTTTACTGGATCAACACAAGTTGGAAAGTACTTCATGAAGTACTCCGGCGAATCCAACATGAAGCAAGTCTGGTTAGAGTGCGGTGGCAAGAGTCCGAACCTAGTTTTTGCTGACACTGCAAATCTCGAAGAAGCGGCTGAGTTTGCAGCTAGGGCAATTTTCTTTAACCAAGGTGAAGTTTGTTCTGCAAACTCTCGACTACTTGTCGAAAAGAGTATTGCCGAGCAATTTACTGAACTTGTGATTAATCAGGCTAAGAAGATAAAACTTGGCAATCCACTTGATCCCGCAACCACAATGGGTCCTCTGGTTGATCGTAATCAGACTGGACGAGTAGCGGAATTTATATCTAGCGGATCCGATTCCGCCAAACTTGCTTATGGTGGCTCGAGACTCACAATCGATGGATCTGATTGCTACATCGAGCCAACCGTATTCACAAATGTTCCACTGCAAAGCTCCATTGCGAATGATGAAATCTTTGGACCAGTTTTGTCTATTCTTTCTTTTGAAACTGAAAACGAAGCGATTTCTATTGCGAATAACAGCATCTATGGCTTAGCGGCTTCGGTTTGGACATCAAACTTAGGCCGAGCACATCGAGTTTCGGATGCGCTGCACGCAGGAACGGTTTCCGTAAACACAGTAGATGCACTTGGGATGAACATTCCATTTGGCGGATTTAAGCAATCCGGCTTTGGCCGCGATCTTTCGCTTCATGCTCTTGATAAATTCACCGGGTTGAAAACAACCTGGATTCGATACGAATAGAACTTAGAACACAACCTAGGAGAAGAAATGGCAACTACTAAGAAGTCGACTCAAGAATTAGCCGACATTGATCGCGCCCACATCATTCACCCCTATTTGCCAAAGTCAACAACTGAGCGCGTGATCATGGCCCGAGGCCAGGATTGTGCACTTTGGGACACCGACGGCAAGGAATACCTCGACGCCACTGGTGGTTTGTGGTTGGCACAAATCGGTCACGGTAGAGACGAAGTAGCGGCTGTAGCTGCCGAACAAATCTCTACCCTGGAGTACTTCACTAGCTTCTGGGAATTCAGTAACGAACCAGCCATCACATTGGCTGCGAAGTTAGTTGAGATTTCGCCAGAGAACATTAACCACGTGTACTTCACTAGCGGTGGTTCCGAAGGTAACGAAGCGGCTATCAAGATGGCTCGCTACTACCATCACCGAAAAGGTGAGACTGGACGCGATTGGATCTTGGCACGTGAGCGTGCGTATCACGGCATTGCTTATGGCGGTGGATCACTTACTGGTTTTGATGTTTACCACGATGGCTTCGGACCAACCATGCCTCACGTGCAGCACTTAACTACCCCATGGCCTTACCGCCAGGAGCTTTACAACGGTCAAGATCCAACTGACTTCTTGATCAACGAACTCGAAGAAACAATTGCTCGCATCGGCGCTGACAAAATCGCCGCCATGGTTGGCGAGCCAATCATGGGTGTCGGTGGCATGTTGGTTCCACCTGATGATTACTGGCCAAGAGTTCAAGAAGTGTTGCGTAAGCATGGCATCTTGTTGATCTTTGACGAAGTAGTGACTGCATATGGTCGCGTTGGTGAATGGTTTGCGGCTCAGTACTTTAATGTGCAGCCAGACATCATCATCACTGCAAAGGGAATCACATCTGGTTACATTCCATTAGGTGCAGTACTTACAACTGATGCAGTAGCTAAGGAACTTGAAAAGGATTTCGGATTCCCTATGGGCTTCACCTACAACGGTCATCCCACCGCCGCTGCAGTCGCACTTAAGAATCTGCAGATCATTGAAGAAGAAGGATTGCTGGAAAAGGCCAAAAAGATGGGCCAATACCTGCACGAAGGTTTGCGCACTCTCCTAGACCTGCCAATTGTTGGTGAAGTTCGCTTTGTCGGCATGATGCATGCAGTTGAACTTGTCACTGACAAGGAAAGCCGCACACCACTTCCAATGTTGCAACCTATGTTGCCAGATGTGATTCGTCGTGAAGAAGGTGTCATTGTTCGTGACTGCGCGCATAACTTAGTGCTTTCACCACCACTGATCATGACTGAAGAAGAAGCTGATCGAATGGTTGCAGCAATGCGCAAGGTTCTTGAGCGCACCACACCAGATGGTGTCATTCACTAACTAAGTAATTCAAGAACGGCAGCAACTTCGGATCGAGGTTGCTGCCGTTCTTTAGTTGGTCATTGAATGGGGTCACTTTTGAAGTAGGCTCAAGATTTGTGAGGGCCAAGCTTTTGATCGTGTCATTTCTAACCCTTGCAGTTTCTTTTTCATTCACAATCATTCCAGCAAGTGCAACTGAAGCTCCGGTGATCGATTTTTGTGCAAAGAAATCCAGCGGCAAAGTCAGAGCCATTACTGAAGGGACTTGCAGCAAAAGCGAGCGGTCCCTTGGCGCCACACCTATCGTTCGTTCGGA
>JBIIZV010000050.1:0-6851 GCA_044346095.1 Candidatus Nanopelagicales bacterium | reverse complement strand
CCGCTTTCTAAATCACGCGACATTTTAGGTTTAGTAACTACAGTAATTTTTTCACCGGAAGACTTAGACCTTGTTAAGGGCGACCCCTCAGCTCGGCGCAGATTTATTGACGAACTAAGTACTTTGCTAGCGCCTAAATTTTCTAACACCCGAAGTGATTTTGAAAGGACTTTAAAACAGCGCAACACACTCTTGAAATCACTAGGCCGTCGCACTCCTTCAACTCAAGCTCGCGCAACTTTAGACGCCTGGGACGAACAACTAATTCAAACCAGTGCTGAAATTATTTCGACTCGCTTAGAAAACGTAAAACGTATCGAGCCACACTTGACTGAGTTCGGAATGGCAATAAGTGGGGACACCGAACCGCTCTACTTGAATTACGCAAACACTTGGCTACCACCTGAAGTAAGCGAAAAAACGGAAATCGCAGAATTTTTCAAAATAGAGCTAGAAAACCGAAACAAAGATGAAGTTGATCGCGGCGTAACTTTAGTTGGCCCGCATCGCGATGATTTGAATATCCAACTAAGCGGGTTGCCAGCTAAAGGTTATGCATCACACGGACAATCTTGGTCAATCGCTATCGCACTTCGGCTAGCCGCTTTTAAATCATTGCGTGAACATGACGATGACCCAATTTTAATATTGGACGATGTGTTTGCTGAGCTAGACGAAAGACGCCGAACCCGATTAATCTCAATCATTACTGACGTTGAGCAAACTTTGATAACTGCTGCGGTGGTAGAAGATATTCCAAAGGGATTGCCGAGCAGCCAACTTCTATTAGAAGATAACTAACACTGTGTT
Organism: Candidatus Nanopelagicales bacterium; assembly: GCA_044346095.1. Classification (GTDB taxonomy): domain Bacteria; phylum Actinomycetota; class Actinomycetes; order S36-B12; family UBA5976; genus UBA5976. The sequence goes on along the minus strand of JBIIZV010000050.1, from coordinate 6,041 downwards.
AGATAAACCTCAACAAGAATTTTTAAGATCCTTGCTAAGTAGAGCCAGGGTCCGCACTACAACTGTGCCAAATCGTAAAAGCCGAAACACGAATTTTTATGACGAGCAAAGAAGTGGCGCTGGGCCAGATGAGCGGGATCCAGCTACTCTTTCCGGGTTGATTGATCGGCTAATCATTAGCAAAGGCTGGGATCTACAAGTAGCAACTGGGCGTTTGCATGGCCAATGGGGTTTGATTGTTGGCCACGACGTTGCAAGCCACGTAAAAATCGAGTCATTTAACTTGGACCCAAGTGGGCAATCAGGCACTTTGGTGCTGCGGGCAGAATCCAGCGCCTGGGCTACCCAAATTCGCCTACTTTTGCCAACGATTTCCCAGCGGCTTGGCGAGGAGATCGGGCAGGGCCGAATTAGCGAAATTAAGGTTCTTGGGCCTACCGCTCCGTCCTGGAAACATGGGCAAAGAAGCGTCCCCGGAAGAGGTCCAAGGGATACCTACGGGTGATACCCCGACTCCCAAAAAATTCAATAAACAGATAGGATTAGGGGTACTAGCGCGCCTGAAAAACTCCCTATTTAGGGTCTGACATTCAGGAGCCAACAACGTACGACGGAAAGGCCCAAAAGTGACGTATGACGGCAGTGCCATTCAGGTCCTAGAGGGACTTGATGCAGTTAGAAAACGCCCAGGCATGTACATCGGTTCAACCGGTGAAAGAGGCCTGCACCACTTGGTCTACGAAGTCGTAGATAACTCCGTCGATGAAGCGCTAGCAGGGCATTGCACCCACATTGACGTAACAATTTTGGAAGATGGCGGCGTTCGCGTCGTTGATAACGGCCGCGGCATCCCAGTAGATATCGTTGCTTCCGAAGGTAAACCAGCTGTCGAAGTTGTTCTAACGGTTTTGCACGCTGGCGGAAAGTTTGGCGGCGGCGGATACGCAGTCTCTGGTGGTCTCCACGGTGTTGGCGTCTCAGTCGTCAACGCACTTTCCAAAAATGTAGATGTTGAAGTTCGACGTGAAGGATCTATTCACACCCAGTCTTACAAGTACGGCGTTCCAGTAGCTCCACTTAAAAAGGGTGGCAAGACTGACGTCACCGGAACCACCGTTACGTTTTGGGCAGACGGAGATATTTTCGAAACTACCGTTTACGATTTCGAAACACTTTCACGCCGTTTCCAAGAAATGGCATTTCTAAATCGCGGCTTAACACTTTCACTTACAGACGAGAGAATTTCTGCCGGACCAGTCATTGATGAAGAAACTGGCGAACCAAAAATTGATGGCCCGCGCAGCGTTACTTACATGTATGAAGGCGGCATCACAGATTTCGTTCGCCACTTAAACGCGCGCAAAACTCCTATCCATAACGATGTAGTTGAGTTTTTCTCAGAAGACGAAAAGCGTGGACTGAGCCTTGAAGTGGCAATGCAATGGAACAGCAGCTACACCGAATCCGTTTATTCCTTCGCAAACACAATTAACACAATCGAAGGTGGAACTCACGAAGAAGGCTTCCGCACCGCACTGACTTCACTGGTAAATAAATTCGCGCGTGAGTGGAGCATTCTAAAAGAGAAAGACACAAATCTTTCTGGTGAAGATGTTCGCGAAGGATTAACTGCAATCATTTCCATCAAACTTCATGAACCACAGTTTGAAGGTCAAACCAAAACCAAACTTGGAAACACCGAAGCTAAAGCGTTCGTTCAAAAAGTTGTTAACGAAGAACTTGCCGCTTGGTTTGAAAAAAATCCAGCTCAAGGTAAAGACATTGCGCGCAAATCTTTACAAGCAGCAACTGCACGTTTAGCTGCACGTAAAGCGCGCGACCTTGCACGTAACCGTAAGGGCTTACTTGGTAGCAGCAGTTTGCCTGGAAAGTTGAAGGATTGTTCAAGTAACGAACCGTCTGAGTGCGAAGTATTTATTGTTGAAGGTGACTCGGCTGGCGGCTCTGCAGGTCAAGGCCGCGATCCGCGCACGCAAGCAATTTTGCCGATTCGTGGAAAAATTCTTAACGTTGAAAAAACCAGAATCGATCGCGTACTAGCTAACACTGAAGTGCAAGCAATTATTTCTGCATTTGGAACCGGTATCCAAGACGAATTCGACATCAACAAACTGCGCTATCACAAATTGGTTTTGATGGCCGATGCTGACGTTGATGGTCAACACATTCGTACTTTGCTTTTAACTTTCTTATTCCGTTACATGCGCCCACTTGTTGATGGCGGATTTGTTTATGTTGCACAACCGCCGCTTTACAAAGTGAAGTGGTCGCGTGAAGCACCAGGTTATGCATACTCAGACAAACAGCGCGATCAAATCGTTGAAGCCGGATTAGCTGCTGGCAAAAAACTTCGTAACGAAGACATCCAGCGCTACAAGGGTCTTGGTGAAATGAACGCCGAAGAACTTTGGGAAACCACAATGGATCCGGCAACTCGCGTTCTGTTACAAGTTTCGGTTGATGACGCTGCGCAAGCTGATCAACTTTTCTCAACCCTTATGGGCGAAGACGTCGAAAGTCGACGCAACTTCATTCAACGCAATGCACATGACGTGCGGTTCTTGGACATCTAATGACTGAAATTAATGACGCAACCCACGATCAAATTGAAATCGTTGACCTCAATGTTGAAATGCAGAGGTCGTACCTTAACTACGCGATGAGCGTTATCGTCTCGCGCGCATTGCCTGATGTGCGGGACGGTCTAAAGCCAGTTCACCGCCGTGTTATCTACGCAATGTACGACGGTGGCTACCGCCCAGATCGCGCATTCAATAAGAGTGCCCGTGTAGTTGGCGAAGTGATGGGCCAGTATCACCCACACGGTGATAGCGCGATCTATGACACTTTGGTTCGTCTGACCCAGGCTTGGTCATTGCGTTATCCACTTGCGCAAGGACAAGGTAACTTCGGCTCACCAGGTAATGACTCCGCAGCAGCGTCTCGATACACCGAAGTTCGTATGGCCCAACTTGCCATGGAAATGGTGCGCGACATTGATCAAGACACCGTTGACTTCACACCGAACTACGACGGTAAGAATCTTGAACCAACTGTTCTACCTAGCCGTTTCCCTAACCTTTTGGTTAACGGATCATCAGGTATCGCCGTTGGCATGGCAACCAACATTCCACCGCACAACCTCACTGAGGTTGCCGCAGGTGTGCAATGGGCGCTGGAACATCCAGATGCCACTCGTGAAGAACTTCTCGAAGCTTTGATGGAACGAATCACCGGACCAGATTTCCCAACCGGTGGTCAGATCGTTGGACGTCGTGGAATTCAAGATGCGTATCGCACCGGTCGCGGATCTGTCACGATGCGCGCCGTAACTGAAATCGCAGAAGACAAGCGTGGTCGCACCATAATCGCGATCACTCAGCTGCCTTACCAAGTTAATCCGGACAACTTACTTGAACGAATTGCCGAACTAGTTGAGCAAGGCAAAGTTGGCGGCATCGCTGACTTGGTTGATGAAAGTTCATCACGCACAGGTATGCGCATCGTTGTAGTTCTTAAGCGCGACGCAGTGCCAAAGGTTGTCCTTAACAATCTGTTCAAGTACACCCAACTTCAAGATAACTTCGGTGCAAACATGTTGGCACTTGTTGATGGTGTGCCTCGCACTCTGACACTTGATGCGTTTGTAACCAACTGGATTGAACATCAAGTTGAAGTTATTCAGCGTCGTACCGCTTACCGTTTACGAATTGCGGAAGAGCGCGTACACATTTTGATCGGTTTGCTAAAAGCAATAGATCGCATCGATGAAGTTATTGCATTAATCCGCGCATCAGAGTCAGCTTCGGTTGCACAAGCCGGCTTGATGAAGCTTCTAGATATTGATGAAATTCAAGCGCAAGCGATTCTTGATATGCAGCTTCGTAAGCTTGCTGCTCTTGAGCGCAACGAACTTCAAACTCAGCATGACAAGTTAATGGCCGAGATCGCGGACTACAAGGACATCTTGTCTAACCTGACTCGTCAGCGCAGCATCGTAAGCGAAGAGCTTGCCGACATCGTCAACAAGTATGGCGACGAGCGTCGCACCACAATCGTGGCTGATGAAAACGATGTCACCCACGAAGATCTAATTGCTGTTGAACCAATCGTGGTAACGCTTTCCGCTGATGGCTACATCAAACGCACTAAGGCTGCTTTGTACCGCTCCCAAAAGCGTGGCGGCCGCGGTGTTAAGGGTGCAGCACTTAAGCAAGATGACGTCGTTACAAACTTCTTCGTAACCACAACTCATCACTGGATCTTGTTCTTCACAAACCGTGGTCGAGTATTCCGGGTTAAGGCATACGAGTTAACTGACACTGGCCGCGATGCTCGCGGACAACACGTTGCTAACTTGCTATCGCTTGCGCCAGAAGAGCAGGTCGTTGAAGTTCAAGACTTACGCGATTACAGCCAGGCGAAGTATTTAGTCCTAGCAACGCGTAATGGTGTCATCAAGAAGTCGCGACTTGCAGACTACGACTCATCACGCAGTACTGGACTAGTTGCAATCACACTTCGCGACGAAGACGACGTAGTGTCAGCTCAACTTGTAAACGACGAAGATGACTTACTTTTGGTTTCCAAAATGGGTTACTCAGTTCGTTGCCATGCTGACGATGCAACTTTACGTCCAATGGGACGAACTGCCGGTGGTGTAATCGGAATTAGATTCAAGACCGATGATGACTACTTGCTAAAGATGGAAGTAGCAACACCTGATTCATTCGTAGTCACCGTCACTGAAGGTGGCTGGGCTAAGCGCACTTCAATCGAAGAGTGGAACGCAAAGGGCCGTGGCACTCAAGGCGTTCGCGCTATGCGTCTAGTTGAAAAGCGTGGCGGTTTAGCTGGCGCATTGATCTGCGCAGCAGATGACGAAATTTTTGCAATCGCAAGCAATGGCGTTGTGATCCGAACTCGCGTGGATGAAATTCGCGCAGCCGGACGCGACACCATGGGCGTTTCCTTCATGAAGGTCGGAGACGACGATCAAGTTGTTGCAGTAGCTCGTAGCACTGCAGCATCAATGGCTGCGCTGGAAAATGTAGAAGTCACCGAGGATTCAGCTCCAGTTGAATCAGAAGCGGTGAATGAAGAAGTTGCCAACGACGGGGAAGAGGCATAAATGTCAGATATCGATATTGATCTAAACGATGATCAGCCAACTAAGCGGAACTTCTTCAAGAACCCACTTAAGTCGTCTGAGCAAAGTGCAGAAGTTTCTGCTCCAGTAGCTGCTCAAGCACCGCGACAAGTCACGCTGCACCTAACTCACATCGATCCATGGTCAGCTGCAAAGCGGGCCTTTGTGTTGGGTGTGCTGATAGCTGGCGTGATAATCGTGGCCACTGTTGTGCTGTGGATGGTGCTCTCAGCCGCCGGAGTTTTCGCAGCCGTTTCAAGTCTGTGGAGTGACGCATCAGGCAACACTGGAACCGGAATCAGCTTCTTGTCACTAGGGCGCTTACTTGGTTTGGCGATGGTAGTTTCAGCAATTGAAATTGTGCTTTTGAGCGTACTTTCCACGCTTTTTGCAGTTCTATACAACTTGAGCGTTGGGTTTACTGGCGGGGTCGAGTACACCTTCACAGACCGAGGCTAATCTGCCATTTTGGGCTAACGCCTGCTTTGGGGTAACCTCTTAACTCGTGCCTGCAAATAGGCACAAACTGCAAGAAATTCAAGAACTGCAAGAAATCAGGGCCCATAGCTCAGCTTGGTTAGAGCGCTTCGCTGATAACGAAGAGGTCGGTGGTTCAAGTCCACCTGGGCCCACGCAAGGTGTTTAAAGTCCAGAAAGGTAGGAAGCGTAATGAAGAAACTATTGTCACTAGCATTGCTAGCGGTTGCTGGTTACGTGATTTACCAGCAGGCAGAAAACAGCAAAGCCGAGCAAGAATTGTGGACACAGGCTACTTCAGAGTAGATTTTGTTCTACGGTTTTACCGCCGGGGAATTAGCTCAATTGGTAGAGCACTGCCTTTGCAAGGCAGGGGTTAGGGGTTCGAGTCCCC
>JBIIZV010000049.1:0-6863 GCA_044346095.1 Candidatus Nanopelagicales bacterium | reverse complement strand
GGTAAATGCTCCGGAGGAAAAGTTATGACTGTAAATGAAACATTGGCGCAAGCAAGTAACGCCATGGTTTACGGATCAATGACTGCCTTTACTGGAGCTATGGTCGCATTCAGCGTTTCGTTAGCTAAAGGCCGCAGAATTGAAACTATTGAAGTTTCGGCGCAACGTACCAGTGCATCGCACCAAGTTCGTAAGGGATCCACCGCGACCCTAGACGAACCATCAGTTTCAACTTCAGTTTCTGATGGTGTTGATCTTGGCGAAGGACGTCGGGCCGGCAACATCGGCATGTCGCTAACTTGGCTAGGAACTTTACTACTTGGACTTGGAATTCTTTTCCGAGGACTATCGGCTGGTCGAGTGCCAATCGGAAACATGTACGAGTTTTCGTTAGCAGCTGGCTTTGCTGTTTCACTTACTTACTGCTTAATGTCAATCTCGCGCGATCTTCGTTGGCTCGGACTATTTATTTCGATTCCAGTGCTACTTGACTTAGGACTTGCCTTAACGGTTTTGTACACGGAAAGCGCACAGCTGGTTCCAGCTTTGAATTCTTATTGGCTAGCGATTCACGTGTCTGCCGCAGTGGTCTGTATCGGGGCTTTCACGATAGGCGCTGCATTGTCAGGTTTGTACCTCGTTGCGCAAGCAGCTGAGGATCGGGTAGCAACTGGAAAAGAACCAGGCCGCAGTTCTGCTTTCGCACAACGCATTCCTTCCGCAGATCGCTTAGACCTAATGTCATATCGAATTCATGCGTTTATGTTTCCGATTTGGACTTTCGCAGTTATTGCTGGCGCAATCTGGGCCGAGGCTGCTTGGGGTCGTTACTGGGGCTGGGATCCAAAAGAAACTTGGGCTTTCATTACTTGGGTGATTTATGCGGCTTACTTACACGCCCGGGCAACTGCAGGTTGGCGTGGCAAAAAAGCAGCTTACGTAGCACTTGCGGGCTACGCCACGATTCTCTTCAACTACTTTGTTGTGAACATTTTCGTCCAAGGCCTGCATTCATACTCTGGCCTATAGGCGATAGTTATCGCTTAGGCGAAAGATCGCGCAAGAAACTCGGATCGTCATCTGGCGCAAACACATCGTCGTCGCCGCGTCCCCAGCCACGACCATTGGTCCGGCCAAACAAAATCCATAGCAGTGGACCAATTACAGGAATTAGGACAATGATTGCAAGCCATACCAATTTCGGTAGCGCTTTTGGATTTGGTGTCTGTAAGCAGTCAGCAAGGGCATAGACCGATAGACCTATGACCAAAACAAGTAAAACAAAGCGAGGCATACCTAGATCGTAAGTCAGAATTCGAAACTTGGCGAACAGACATAAACTAATGAAGTGAACCCATTCATTTCATACACTCTGGCCCGACTTGGCTTACTTGCAGTCACCTTAGGTATTGGTTATTTGTTTGGCCTACGCGGGCCGCTATTAATTATTTTGGGGTTCTTGGGTTCAGGACTTTTATCTTTGGTCCTACTTAACAGTCAGCGCTCCCAACTAGGTGGGCGAATTTCGGCGTACTTCACCGGCATCAATCAAAAGCTAGATGCCAATACTCGTAAAGAAGATTTTGACGAGTAGTTTACATTCCGTTTGGTGACAACCAAATTGCAACAGAAATCATTCCTGAGAAAAGCAATAGCATGCGTGCGGTATCACCCAGTACTGGAATCAAATCTGGACCAGTAGCGCCATTACTGACTGCCTGCAATGGGCGCCGAGCACTAAGAATTGCGAACAATCCGATAAATGCACTTTCCGGCCCCGTCTCGGAAAAGTTCATAGCAAGTGGCATAAAGAAGCCAACCAAAATGCAGGCGCGATAAAATTCGCGGGTTTTTGCATCGCCCAATCGAACTGCCAAAGTTCGTTTCCCAGATAGTTGATCCGTTGGGATATCTCGCAAATTGTTTGCTACCAAAATCGCAGTTGAAAACGCGCCACATGCGACACCGCCCAGCAAAGCTAAAACAGTCACTTGGCCAGTTTGGCTAGCGCTTGTGCCAGCGACTGCAACAAGGCCAAAGAACACGAAAACAAACAATTCACCGTAACCGGCGTAGCCATATGGCTTAGATCCTCCGGTGTAAAACCAAGCAGCAGCAATTGCGGCGATGCCGATCGGAATCAGTAACCAAACTTGGCTTAGCAAAACCATGCCGAGTCCAGCCAGTGCGCTGATTCCAAACGAGATGAATGCCGCCCGCTTAACTTCTTCGGGAGTTGCTAACTTCTGTCCAACGAGACGAACTGGACCAACGCGATTTTCATCAGTGCCACGGATGCCATCGCTGTAATCATTTGCATAGTTGACACCGACTTGTAATGACAGGCTCACAACGAGGGCAAGCAGTGCGATTAGGGGTCGAAATGATCCTTCAAATTCTGCGATTGAGGTACCAACTAAAACCGGAGCAATTGCAGCCGGAAAAGTTCTGGTTCGTGCGCCATCAATCCATTGAGTGCGGGTAGCCATTAAAATCCTTAATGATTTGTTCCTGGGTGTGGAAACAGCTTTTGTGTCATTTCGTTTGCAGCTTGCATCCGCAAACTTATCCGATCGATTTTTCCAGAATCGAGCATGGGTAGTGAAGTTACCAATTGCACAGTTCGAGGAACTGCAGCTCTACTAATTTGATCACGTATTGTGCCTTGAATTTCGGAAATCAAACTTGAAAGATTGGAAACATGGCTGCGAGTTACGATGTAAGCAATTGGAATCGAACCCCAAAGTTCATCTTGTAAGTCAATAACTGCAACATCTTCGATCGCTGGATGATGTCGGATCAAAGACTCAACAGCGCTCAAAGCAACGTTAACGCCACCAACTGTCACGACGTCATCTAAGCGGCCCAAGACATGAAGAAGGCCGCTGGAATCGAGTTTTCCAACATCGTGCGTTTGAACTTGTCCAGAGATGAAGCTAACTGCATCTAAATCTGGACGCAGACGGTAGCCACTTGCAGCTACTGCTCCAGAAATTGTCACTCGACCAGGTTCAACATCATCTTTAGTGCCGAGTGAAATATTCACGCCATCAAGCGGTCGACCATCAAATACACAGCCACCGCAAGTTTCGGTCATGCCATAGGAGATAGAAACTTTGATCCCAAGTTCGCGCATTTTGTTTAACATCGGCTGCGGAGTTGCCGCAGCACCACTAAGTACTAGGTCATAAGACTGCAATGCTTCTATTCCCACACTGCCAGATTCAATTAATCGAGCAATCTGAGTTGGGACCAAAGACACCATGAGTGCTCGGCCATCTTTATTGCTTTCCCGAACAGCTCGCATTGTTGTGGCAGCAAACGCAGCCGCTTCAAAAGTTCGCGCACCGCCAACACTTGGATCAATTTCAAATGGACTGTTGTGGTACCAAGACCTAACTAAAACCATGACGCCAGCGATTCGATGAGCTGGCATAGAGACCACCCAACGATTGTTGGTACCGAATCGGTTTCCAAAAGCAGTCGCAGAAGCTGACAAAGCTTGATGGCTTAACATCACTCCTCGGGGGGTTCCGGTTGATCCGGAAGTTGCACACACAATTGCAATGTCATTGGATTCGAGAGGATATTTTGGATCGCCTGGGCGAAGCGCTTTCATGGTCTGAGTCACAATGAATTCAGGGGAGTCAGCCATCGGAGCAATTGCTGGGCCTGATCCATCTAGGGCTGGGCCTATAACTGAGGCAAGTTTTAGAACTCCACCCATGCCAGGGGGAACCGTCACCGCGGTAAGCACCCGCGGATTCTGGCTTTTTCTGGATGTGTCAGATTGCGTCATCGAGACTAGCCTAGAGCGAAGAACTATTCCTCAAGATTTTCCTAAGGTTTGTTATGGATACCCGAACAAAGTACGTACTCCCGCCAGTGGTTGCAGACGACAGTCCTGCCAAAAAAGACCCAAGCTACTCATCGATCACCACTGCGTGCGAATGGGTGCGAACTGGTGATTACACCGACATTATTTTGGAGCGATCCACAGGTGAAGATTCGGGCATTGCCAAAATCACTATCAATCGCCCAGAGAAGCGCAACGCATTCCGACCACAAACCGTTCAGGAATTGATCCACGCCTTCGATGTGGTGCGTGATGATCCAAGTGTTGGCGTCGTAATTTTGACCGGCCAAGGCGATTGGGCATTTTGCAGCGGCGGCGACCAGATGATTCGTGGCGATGATGGTTACATCGGTGACGATGCAGTTGCTCAAGCTGGCGTTGGCCGACTTAACGTTCTGGATTTACAAATTGCGATTCGTCGTATTCCAAAACCAGTCGTTGCGATGATTGCTGGTTACTCAATTGGTGGCGGACACGTCTTGCATGTGGTTTGCGACCTTTCTATTGCTGCCGACAATGCACGCTTTGGTCAAACCGGTCCGATCGTTGGTTCCTTCGATGGCGGATATGGTTCCGGATTACTTGCACGTCACATTGGTCAAAAGCGCGCGCGTGAAATTTGGTTCTTGTGTCGTCAGTATGGCGCCGAACAAGCGTATGACTGGGGCTTAGTGAATTCAGTTGTGCCACTGCAAGATCTTGAAATTGAAACGGTTCAGTGGTGTCGTGAAATGTTGCGACTTTCACCACTTTCACTTCGCATGCTTAAGGCAAGTCACAATGCTGCCGATGATGGTCTAGCTGGAATTCAACAGCTTGCGGGAGATGCAACTTTGCTCTTCTACATGAGCGAAGAAGCGCAAGAAGGTCGTAATGCTTACAAAGAAAAGCGTCGACCTGATTTCTCGCAGTTTCCAAAACGTCCATAGTTTTTTGCAGCGATATGTCTATTGCGGAGATTGCGGAACAAGCTATTCCATTTGCGTTAAAGCTAAACGGAAAGTTTCGTAGTACTGAAACACGCACTGGTGTATTGATAAGTGGGCCGTCGGGTTGGGGTGAGTTTGCACCTTTCCCTGAATACAGCGACGAGATTTGTGCAAAGTGGCTTGCCGGAGCTCTCGAATCAGCATTTGGAACTTTTCCAGAAAAGTTACGAAGTTCAGTTCCAGTTAATTCCATAATCCCAATGCTTAATGTTGAGCAAACAATTTCAGCAGTCGAATCCGCAGTCAATGTTCATGGCATGACAACTTTTAAAGTTAAAGTTGCTGATTCATCTCCAAACTCCTTGGTTAGTGATGAATTAAGAGTCAAGGCAGTTCGCACCACCTTGGACCGATTAGGCATCGAAGGAAAAATTCGAATCGATGTAAACGGGCAATGGAATCTTGAACAAGCCGTGCAAGCGATTCCGATTCTTGACCAAGCAGCTGGCGGCCTTGATTACATTGAGCAGCCATGTTCGACAATTGCTGAGTTGATAGAGCTCAAGAACAGAATGCAAAGCTGGGATCAACCAGTCCAGATTGCAGTCGATGAATCTTTACGGTTAGCCGAAACCATCGATGTCGACCAAATCAAATCAGCAGCTGACATTTTGGTGGTTAAGGCAATTCCATTGGGCGGAGTCCAGCGCGCACTTGATTTGGTAACGGGAATTGGTTTACCTGCAGTAGTCAGTGGATCCCTAGACACATCAGTAGGTCTCTCTAGTGGCATCGCACTTGCGGCCAGCATTCCGCAACTCTACGGAGCCTGCGGACTGGGAACTGGGACGCTATTTGCCGAAGACTTAGTAACACCTACGACCTTGCCGACAAATGGCGAACTGGTTGTTAGGAGAGCAAGCCCCGATGCACATCTACTTTCAACCTCTGCGACCAAAGTCAGCGATGGTGATCGACTTTGGTGGCAAGAGCGCATTGTGCGAGCATGGCAGAGCGGAGCCAATGATTTGGTGAGCTCGAGTGTGAGGGAGGCAGTGGAACAATGACAGCAAATGCAATGACTTCAACAGCATTAGCTCGATCAATTGTGCAAAGCTGCCTGGATTCTGGTGCTGAGCAAGTAGTGATTGCACCTGGCTCTCGAAATGCACCGCTTTCTTGGGCCTTTGCCCAAGCCGAGAAGGCTGGACTAATCAAGATTCAAGTCCGCATCGATGAACGCGATGCGGGATTTTTAGCGCTAGGAATTGCAAAAGCAACTAAGAAGCCAGTTCCGGTAGTCGTAACTTCAGGATCAGCGGTTGCCAATTTGATGCCAGCAATTGTTGAGGCATTCCATAGCGCAGTCCCAGTCATTGTTTTGAGTGCGGATCGTCCCGCATCTGCGCGCGGAAAAAATGCGCCACAAACAATTAATCAATTTGGTTTGTTCGGAACTTTTGTTAAATCACAAATCGATGTGACTGCTGGTAATACATCTGCTTTAGAAATCAGCAAGTTAATTGACTCGACGGTTTCAGGTCGGCCTGGTCCAGTTCAAGTAAACGTGCAGTTCGAAATGCCCCTGATGCCAGATGAAAATGAAATGGAATGGCAACCAAAAGTGCCAAGCCTTAACTCAATTTCAAAAACTGAATGCCATCAGAAAGAGATCAAAGTTTCGGGTCACGGAATTTTTGTAGTCGGAGATAACTCCGACCCAGAAGCAGTGGAAGAGATTAATCAGATCTCGCAAGAAATAGGTTGGCCAATTATTTGGGAACCAACTGCAAATGCCCATATGTTTCCTAATGCAATTTCTCATGGCGTGGTTTTACTGCAAGCCGACGTGGCACCAAAAGTTGATGTTGTAGTCACTTTGGGAACTGTTGGGTTATCACGTGCGATTTTAGGATTGCTAAAGAGCGTTCCGACTCACTTAGCAATTCACGGTGCGACCGCTGGATCGGACTTACCAGACCCCGTTTCTAGCGCTAACGAGATTTTGGAATGTGTACCAAAACTGAAAACAACGGTTGATCCAGAGTGGTTAAGCCAATGGCAAACTCTGGACAACA
>JBIIZV010000048.1:0-6874 GCA_044346095.1 Candidatus Nanopelagicales bacterium | reverse complement strand
CTTCATCAGTGATCTCTAGTCTGGTGCCGAGTACTAATCTCAAGTCATTTAATGCCTTTAGCCAGTCCTGAGCTTGCTGATCGGTGATGCTAGCTTTGCCATTCCAGTTGGCTAAGGTTCCCCGAACTGTAGCCAGGGCGGAAGCCTTTTGGGCTCGCAGGTCTTGCTCAGTGAACCTGCGGAAATCAGCACTGGCGTGCTCATCGTCTGAATAACCGTCTGGGAAAAGTCTTGCTAAGGCTGGGTCTTCAGAGATTTGAGTCGAACCACCCATGTTCAGCAATTGAGCTAGTGGGTCTGCTCCTGACTCGTTTTCTGGCTCATCTAGTAGTTCAACCATCTGCTCAAATAGTTGTGACAAAACGCCATGCTCAGCGTCATCAAGTTTTAACGTGATCTTCCCACCAAGTCCTGACTTAAACACTTAGTCGTCCTTTTGCAAGGTTGCCCAAAGGCCGTATGAATGCATGGCCGCCACGTCGCGTTCCATTTCTTCTCTGGTGCCAGAGCTCACTACCGCTCTACCTTTTTCGTGTACATCAAGCATCAAAAGCTCAGCCTTTGGTTTGTCGTATCCGAAGTATGTTTGAAAAACATAAGTCACATAAGTCATCAGATTAATTGGATCGTTCCATACAAGTGTGATCCATGGTCGATCCGTAATTACGTCAATTGCCATGTCTTCGATTGGCATTGCACTCATGGCTCTAGTCTCTCACGCAGGGTCAATGATCCTGAACATAAATCAAGGGCTAGTCCAATCGGACTAGCCCTTGATTTGAATTGCTTTTAGTTACTTCTTGGAAAGTCCACGAAGCTGGAATGATGCAACAATTTCCATTACGCCCAAGATGATCAAGAAGAATGACATGACCTGGGTGATTGTGATTAGTGATGCAATTGGGTTGTTGATAGTGATAACACCAGCAATCAATGTGATGATGCCCATGAAGATTGCCCAGCCACGGCCAGGTACACCCTTGGATGCGATACCGGCAACAAGTTCAGCCATACCGCGGAAGATGAATGTGATACCCATAAAGATTGCAGCAAGCTGTGCATCTTTAACGATTCCACCATTGAAGAAGATCACTGCCAAGATGATTGACAGCGAACCGCTGATGATCATCAGAACTTTGCCTGATCCTTCAGTGTCATCAGCTAGGGCACGGACAATTGTTCCGATACCGCTGAAAAGAAGCCAGATACCAAACAGCAATACAAGGGTTGCAGTTGCTGAAACTGGGTTGTTTAGCGCCATAACGCCAACGACCATTGAAAGGATGCCGAGAATTAGTAGAAGCCACCACTTCTTGCCAAATGCCATCATGGCATCTTGTGGGGACGAGGTATTTACTGTCATTTGTTCTCCCGTAAATTAGGTCTTTCTCAAGATTTTAGGGGCGAATTGTCGATTTACGTTGGATTTGAGGGATGAACAACAAGGCGCTTAAGCCTACAAATACACAGAAAATCCAAATAGTGACGAAAGTACTGCTTTCAATCCCCTGCCTGACGCTAGCTAGTGCCAAAACTGATCCAGCAATTGCCGTTGCGATGATCACGCCAAATGAATCTGACATTTGTAGTGAGGCGCTATGTCGGGCATGTTCTTCATCTGGAGATTGGTCCAGCATCAAGACGCCAAGGGTTGGGAAAACCATTCCCATTCCAAAGGCAGCAATTCCCCAAACCACACTGGCAACTACCGCAGAGACGACGATGCTTGATGGAACAAAAACTGCCACTGGAGTTAACCCGATTCCAAGCGCAGTTAACAAGACACCAACAAATAAAACTTGCTGCCTTGAGTATTTGAGTTTGTGACTACCCTGCAGCCAGGATCCTGCAAACCAAGTGATCGTAGCTGCGGTTAGTACTCCGCCAGAAAGAGCTACCGAAGTTCCTCTGATTTCCTGTAACGCCAAAGGCACATAAATCTCGGCGGCGAAAAATGAGCCAGCAACTACACCTCGCATACCAACAATTGCCGGAATGCCAGGTGCCATGCGCAAGAAACCACTTGGCATCAAGGCCTTTGTTGACCAAGCAGTTACACCAAGAGAGCCGATAAATATGGCGATTACAAGTGCGGTATTCCAGCGACCAACATGCGATGCCCCAGCTTGGAAGACTGCCAATGCGCCAATTGCAATCAACACTGAAGTGATTTGAATCTTTGCATCTGTTCTAACCGACGAAGGAACAAAAGGTAACTTCTTCAATTCCGGAATCAGCAATGTGATTGGACCAATTAAAAGTAATGGCACAATCCAAAAAGTCATTCGCCACGATGACACTTCAACTAACAACCCAGCGATGCCAGGTCCAATCAATCCTGGGACAACCCAGGCAGCTGCCAGCATGCCAAGTGCCTTCGCACGAAGAGCCTCTGGATACATTCGCCCGATGACTACATACATAGTCACTAGATCAATTCCCATAGCAAAGCCTTGAATTGATCTACCAAGTGTTAGTACAGCAAGGTTTGGTGCAAAGCCGGCCACCATGGATCCAAAAGCCAAAGCAGCAACCGCAAAGATGACAACGCGGGCTAAACCGATTTTGTTTGCCCATAAGCCAGCAAATGTCATGCCCAGAAGTGAAGCCATTGTGAAGCTTGTAAACGCAACTGCGTAGTTACTAATTGCGTTTAAGTCAGCGGCGGCAACCGGCATAACTGCGCCGACTGCAATTCCTTCAAATCCAAACACGCTAACTAAGGCAATGATGCCAATGCTCAGTCGCCGATACTCAGGAGCCCAAGGCGATAACGTCATTCGGAATTGTCGCTGTTATCTCCACCAGTTGGCAAGCCTTCAAAAATTGCCTTGCACTGTGGGCACACTGGGAACTTGCCCGGATCGCGATTGGGAATCCAAACTTTGCCACACAATGCAACAACTGGTGCGCCCATTACTGCGCTCTCAACGATCTTTTCTTTCTTTACGTAATGCGCAAAGCGCTCATGATCTCCAGGTTCAACTTGCTCTTCGACGCGTTCGTCGACAATTAAGCCACCTTCAGTGCGAATTTCATCAGCCATGAACCCTACCTTAACAAACGCAGGTGTACTAAAGCCTTGGAGAGCAGAACTTAAGCCGGCAAGGAGTTCAAGCGTTGCTTTAGATCTGCCAACTCCGCCTGAAGTTCTGCGGGAACGCGGCCATCAAACTGGCTGAAATATTCTTCAGTCAGATCGCATTCAGCCAGCCAGCTGTTCTTATCAACATCGAAAAGCGCGTCTAGATCGCTTTCTGAGATCTCAAGTCCGTCAAGTGGCAAGTCTTCGCGGTTTGGCAATACTCCAACTGGGGAATCCAATCCATCAGCTTCGTTTTCAAGACGGTCGACAACCCATGCCAAGACACGTGAGTTCTCGCCGAAACCTGGCCAGATGAAGTCACCGGCTTCGTTCTTGCGGAACCAGTTGACCTGGAACAGCTTTGGCACGTTTGCAAAAGTACGGCCCATGTTTACCCAGTGACCCCAGTAGTCCGCCATGTTGTAGCCACAGAACGGCAGCATTGCGAACGGATCGCGACGTAACTGCCCAAGGCCACCTACAGCTGCCGCTGTCATCTCAGATGAGATTGTTGCGCCCATGAATACGCCATGGTTCCAGCTGCGTGCTTGGGCAACCAATGGCACGTTTGTGGCACGACGGCCACCGAAAAGAATTGCTGAGATTGGAACGCCAGCTGGGTTATCCCATTCATCTGAAATAGATGGGCACTGTTCTGCAGGAGCCGTGAAGCGTGAGTTGGCGTGACTTGAAACTTCCTCAGACTCTGGAGTCCAGTCATTGCCCTTCCAGTCAATTAAGTGAGCCGGTGGTTCTTCAGTTAGGCCTTCCCACCAGATGTCACCATCGTCGGTAAGAGCCACGTTAGTGAACAATGAGTTTGCGTATAGCGAGCGAATTGCGTTGGCATTGGTTTTCATGCCAGTTCCTGGAGCTACACCGAAGAAGCCTGCTTCCGGGTTAATTGCATACAAGCGACCGTCTGGACCTGGACGCATCCAGCAGATGTCATCACCAATGGTTTCGACTTTCCAACCTGGAATTGTTGGCTCAAGCATTGCCAGGTTTGTCTTGCCACAACCGGATGGGAATGCTGCTGCGATGTAGTGAGTCTTTTGCTTCGGTGAAGTTAACTTCAAAATCAACATGTGCTCAGCAAGCCACATTTCGTCACGTGCCATTACCGATGCAATGCGAAGTGCAAAGCACTTCTTGCCTAGCAATGCGTTGCCACCGTAACCGGAACCGTATGACCAAATTTCACGCTCTTCTGGGAACTGAACGATGTACTTAGTCTCGCTGCATGGCCAAGCAACATCTTTTTGTCCCGGCTCAAGTGGTGCGCCAACTGAATGTAGTGCTGGAACAAAGTCGCCATGCTCGCCAATTAGATCTAGTGCAGCTTTGCCCATACGAGTCATCATCTTCATGCTGATTACAACGTACGGCGAGTCTGTGATTTCAACACCAAGTGCACTGATGTCTGAACCAAGTGGTCCCATTGAGAACGGAACGATATACATAGTGCGTCCACGCATACAACCCTTGAAAGTGGAGCGAAGGATTGTCTTCATTTCGCTTGGTTCCATCCAGTTATTGGTTGGACCAGCATCTTCTTCCTTAACGGAACAGATGTAAGTACGGTCTTCAACGCGTGCTACGTCACTTGGATGTGAACGAGCAAGGAAAGAGTTTGGTCGCTTCTCGGAGTTAAGTGGAGTGAGCGTTCCACTTGCTACTAGCTCTTGAGTTAGTCGATTCCATTCCTCATCGGAACCGTCGCACCACTCAATGCGATCAGGCGTAGTTAACTCTGCAACTTCGGCAACCCAAGCAAGAAGGCGCTTATTCTTTGTAGGCGCATCTGCAAAACCTGGAATAGTAGAACTGCTCACGAGAACTCCTTGACTGAAAACCTCATCTAAGGCTTTACGGGATTAACTTAGAATGCACCCGAAATGAGCAAAAAACTAACTTAAAAACCCCAAATTTCCCTTAAAACTAGGCGCTGTGAGCAAACACACACGGTTGGCGCGTGCTCTTGTGAATAGAGTGACGGGTGTTCCTAGACTGGAGTAGTGCCCAATCCTGGAAATCCCGAGATATTGCTAGAAAACAACGACACCGTCGTTGTGGTTCCAGTGTTCTCTGAGGCACCAGTTATCGCTTCCGTCATTGATGAACTGGCTCAGTTTTTCCCTAACATCTATTGCATTGATGATGGAAGTCCTGATGGCTCTGGCGAAATCGCAGCAAAATCAGGGGCACACGTAGTTTGGCACCCAATGAATTTCGGACAAGGCGCAGCGCTTCAGACCGGAATTGAAGCTGGGTTAGAAAATCCCGACATTAAGTACTTTGTAACTTTTGATGGTGATGGCCAGCACTCTCCGCTTGATGCGCTGGAGATGGTGCGAACTCTTCGGGCCCAGGAATTTGATGTTGTCTTTGGTTCTCGATTTCTCGATGAAAGAACCGAACTAACTGCAGCAAAGCGCGTAGTTCTAAAGCTAGCCGTTTCTTACACAAATGCTCTTACTGGCTTGAAGTTAACTGATGCGCACAATGGATTGCGCGCCTTTAATCGCAACGTTGCGAGCTGGATAAATCTTTCACACAACGGCATGGCACACGCAACAGAAATTGTGAATCAGATTAGTAAAGGCAACTTTCGTTATTGTGAACGCCCGGTTCACATTGTTTACACCGATTACTCCAAAGCAAAGGGACAAAGTCTTTGGAATTCCGTTAACATTCTTTTTGACTTGATATTGAGGTAACCATGCGTATTGCTCAACTTTTCCTAATGGCCGTCATTTTTGTTTTGTTGTGGTTTGCTCTTCACCATCGCTCTTCGACTGAAGCCAGAGCTTTCCGCCGCATTGCATTCTTAGGCTTAACAGTTCTAATCATCCTGGCCGTGATCTTCCCCGGTACCTTAACTTCGATTGCAAACACTTTTGGAATTGGACGTGGCGCAGACTTGGTCATCTATCTGGTTGCAATCGGTTTGTTGTTCTTCTCAGTTAGCACTTACTTAAAGTTTGGTGACATGGATCGCCGAATCACTTTGCTTTCTCGTCACATTGCACTTTTAGAAAGTAAAGGCGACATCGGGAGAGTAGATCCGGAAGAGTTACCAAAACCCTAAAGATCACCAGTCTCGCTCCCGTAAGATAGGCGCATGACTTTTGATGTTGCGCGCGTTCGTTCCGCTTTCCCTTCTCTTGAATCTGGTGTTGCCCACTTTGATGGCCCAGGTGGAACCCAAACTCCACTTTCAGTAGGTCAAGCAATCTGTAAGACCATGACTGGTCCGCTTGCCAACCAAGAAACGATTACCCAAGCTGAGCGAAATGCTGAAGCAGCTGTTGATAATGCCAGAAGTGCAATGGCGGATCTTTTAGGTTCTACGCCAGAAGGAATCTTCTTTGGTCGAAGTATGACTCAGATAACTTTCGACATCGCGCGCACTCTGGCCCAAGACTGGGGACCTGGCGATGAAATTGTTGCATCACGCTTAGATCATGATGCAAACGTTCGTCCTTGGGTTCGTTACGCACAAAAATCCGGAGCCACACTTCGTTGGATTGATTTTGATCCAGCTACTGGCTACTTAGATGTATCTGATGTTGAAGCCGTACTTACTGATCGCACCAAATTAGTTGCAATCACTGCCGCATCGAATCTAATTGGCGCGCGACCTGATATTCCGGCGATCGCTAAGGCTGTTCACGCAGTTGGCGGATTGCTTTATGTTGATGGCGTTCACAATACCCCGCACGCCGTGGTCGACTTCAAGGCAATGGGAGCTGACTTCTATGGTTGCTCACCTTACAAATTCTTTGG
>JBIIZV010000046.1:0-6913 GCA_044346095.1 Candidatus Nanopelagicales bacterium | reverse complement strand
GTCATACCGGTACATATCCGATGGAAACTCGTCGCGACGCTTTAGTTGCAGCTTCACATCTAATCAAGGCAGTTCAGCAAATTGGTTTGGATCAACCACTAACGGGTCGAGCGACCGTTGGGCACATGGTTGTCACACCTAACTCCCCCAACGTAATTCCAGGACACGTGGAGTTAATGGTGGAGTTTAGAAATCCTGAAGTTCCTGTACTAGATGTGATGACCGCTTCGCTTAATCAAGCCTTGAAAGAAACTGCCGATAAGTATGGCGTTGAAGTAGTTAGCAAGCAGGAGCTTGATTCCGCAACCATCAACTTCACACAGGAACTTGTTGACTTGGTTGAGCAAGCGGCTGCCACTTGTGGCAAGACCTCAAAGCGCATGATTTCTGGTGCTGGCCACGACGCCTGCCAGCTTTCGGCAGTAATGCCAACCACCATGATTTTCATTCCATGCGACAAAGGAATCAGTCACGCCGAGAATGAGGCAATCACTCAAGAGTGGGCAGCCGATGGTGCCCAAGTTCTAGTTGAGACAGTTCTGGCCTTCGACTCAAAGTAAGTCAGGGAATAAAGAAAGCGCCAGTCCCCGTCGGAACCTGGCGCTTTCTGGTGGCAGATAGTGGGTTCGAACCACTGTAGCTTTCGCGACGGATTTACAGTCCGCTCCCATTGGCCGCTCGGGCAATCTGCCATTTGTCGCCCGAAGGCAACTTAGTAAGGATACCGAGCAAAAGGGCATAAATGCCAATCGGTAATTGGTTAAAACGAGTCCATAATATGGCGATTTCCACGATCAAAAGTTAAGTAGTTCCAAGTCCAGTCGGCCATTGTGCCAATCTTGTTGCGACCACCAAGGATATAAAACAGGTGAAGCCACAGCCAAGCCAACCATGCAATTGGTCCCGAAATGCGAATGCCCTTAACTTCAACAATTGCTTTATGGCGACCGATAGTTGCCATGGAACCTTTGTCTTTGTACTTGAAATTTTCTAGTGGCTTAGCTGCTGTTAAAGCTTGGATCTGCTTAGCAAGGAATCGACCCTGTTGCATTGCAACTGGCGCAACCATTGGTAGTGGCACGCCATCAGCTCCAACTACTCCAGCAATGTCACCAAGTGCCCAAATATTTTCATAACCCGTAACCTGAAGCGTGCTTGAAACATCAATTCGGCCTCTGGTGACTGGCAGATGTAACAGATCCATCGCTGGCACACCTTTAACACCGGCGGCCCAGACGGTCGTGTCTGCCGGAATCGTATTTCCATCAAGGGTAAGGATTGAATCTGGCAATACTTCTTTGACTGAAGTATTGGTAAGAACTTTGACGCCAAGTTTTTCTAGGTCCTTTTGAGTTTTGTTAGAAAGTGATTCAGAAAAAGATGGAACTAATCTCGGACCAGCTTCGATAATTGAAACCCGAACTCGATTTGCTGCATCGGCATAATCAGATCGCAGAGGTCCGCGAACCAACTCTGCGAAAGCACCAGCCATCTCTACTCCAGTAGGACCGCCACCAACAATTGCAATATCAAGATTGTCTTTGTTTCCTTGTTGGCACATTTCTTCATAAGAGCGCATTACTTCAGATCGAATAGTTAGTGCCTCGCCGACTGTCTTCATGCCGAGTGCATTCTCTTTTACTCCAGCGATTCCAAAGTCAGCAGTAGTTGAACCCATTGCAATAACTAAGTGGTCATAATTAACAACTTGACCATCGGTCAAAGTTAATTCATTTGCTGCTGAATTGAGTTTTTCTGGAGTTCCCATTCGAAACTGAACATTAGTTTTGCGTAATGCGCCACGAATTGGATAAGCGACGTGGTCTGCGGCAAGGCCTGCAGTTGAGACTTGATAGAGCAGTGGCAAAAAAGTTTGAAAGTTATGTCGATCAATTAGCGTTACTTGTGCGTGTTTACTCAACGCCCGGGCTGCAGTTAAGCCGCCGAAACCGGCACCCAGAATTACAACATTTGGCAATCCCATAACGACCTCGATTCAAGAGGCTTGCTCGCTAAGACTAGTCCCCAAAGCCAGGGCGTGGCACCGAACTCATAAGTGTCTGGCTAAATCCCCCGTCTGCAACAAGGTCTGCGCCCGTTATGTATCGGGCACGATCACTAGCCAAAAACGTCACGATGTCTGCAATGTCATCTGGTTTGGCCACTCGACCAATTGGCACCGCTGCATCACGGCGCTGGGCCACGTCCCCTACTTGGTAATAAGCCTCGGTCATCGGAGTGCGAACCAATCCAGGACTTACCGTGTTGCTGCGCACACCTTTAGATCCAAGTTCAAAAGCAAGTTGCTTTGACATGATCACTACGCCTGCTTTACTAACGCTGTATGCACCACTTGAGCCTTGTGGATTCGTACTAGAAATTGACGCGATGTGAATCATAGAACCGTTACCCGATGCAACCAAGTGTGGTGTAAATTCTCGAGCCATTAAGAAATAGCCAGTCAGATTTACTTTTAACAGGTCATCCCATTCGGTGGTTGTCAGATCTGCTAATGCTCCAGGTCGAACTAGTCCAGCCGCATTAACTAACACATCACAGTTTGTAATTGAGCTGGCAACTGACTTGATTCCAGCTTCATCGGTGACATCGCAAATGTGTCCGGTGGCTTTGCCACCGCTTTCTATGATCTGGGAAACCGTTGCATCGACTAAGTCACTTGCCCGATCCAAGACATTGCAATGCACACCATTTGCAGACAGTTCAAGTGCGACTGCTTTTCCAATGCCACCGCCAGCACCGGTAATAACAGCAGTTCGATCGGAAAGCCCTAACCACTCACTCATGAGGAAATGGATTCCTTTTGCACTTCCGACATAATGCTCAGCGCGGTCTTCGTGTGTTCTACCTGATCAAGCCAAATTGGTCGCAGAATATCAATGCGCCATTCTTTCTCTTGCAGTTTTTCAAGTGGCCCAGCGATGGCTCGGAATCCCCCAGCTTGTTCGTGAAGTCGAACCATTTCCAATGCAATCTTTGCCTGGATCAAATAGATCGGTGGCTGTGGACCGCGGGCACCGATCATTCCGATCAAATAAAGTTTCTCTAAGCCAATTGGAACAATGGCAGCTCCAACGCGTAACGGAACTCCTTCTTGTCTTTCAATATATTCTTCGGACAAAAATGGCAATGACGCATGGAAGCCGGTTGCGTACAGGATCGTGTCGTATTCCTTTGACGTGCCATCGCTGAAGTGAACAGTCTTGCCGTCAAATCGTTCGATGCCTGGCTTTACCGAAATGCGACCATGATGAATCCAATAAAGCAGTAGCTGGTTTACAACTGGTGGACCGTCTGCCAGAGTGCGGTGATCCGGAGCTGGCATACCTGGGTAGTTCTCATGAGTACCAACAGACAACCTAATCATTAATCGCGCAATCAGATCTTGCTCTTCAAATGTGAATTCCTGCATCCAACCTAGTTCGGCGCGGGGCACACCAAAGAAAGTTTTTGGCTGGAAGAAATGACCGCGACGAATCACGATGTCAGTCTCAAAATGATTTTGCGCTGCATCAACCGCCAGATCGCATCCTGAGTTTCCAGAGCCAATTACTAGTACTCGAGTACCGTCAATATCTTTGGTATTTGTGTAGCTTCCAGAGTGAATTGTTTTGCCAGTGAATTCACCGGGAAACTCAGGTCGCTTTTCATCCCACAAGTGTCCATTAGCGACAAATACGCCATCGTAAGTATTTGTCTTGCCATCGCTGGTAGTTACATTCCAACCCGCAGAACCAGTTGGGCCATCTGTCGGTAGTGGGTCGATTCGATCTACTGAGACTCCAAAAGTTACGTACTTTCGTAAATCAAATTCATCCGCAAAATCTTCAAAGTACTTCAGCATCAATTTGCGACTTGGGAATATTGGCCAGTCTTCGGGCATTGGGTGACCGTCATAACCCGTTACCTTGCTTGAAGTAATCAAGTGCAAAGCTTCATAGTCGGTGTTCCAGTGTCCACCTACAGCTTGGGTGCGCTCAAAGCAATCAAACTCAAGACCGGCATCCACCAAAGTTTTCATGGAAGCCAAACCAGCTGGTCCAGCGCCAATCACACAGTACTTACTCATCGTGAGATCTCCATTTCAACACAATTGGTTGTTAACTCAGTTCCTGAAAAACTCATCGCATTACATCCGCACCTGAAATAACGATGGTTTCACCATCGACGAAACCTGCCTTGGTTGGATCTGAAAGTAACCAGACCCACTCGGCGATTTCAGAAGGTTGCGCAACGCGACCGATCGGAATGGATTTGGCGGCTTCTTCCATGCGACCCGTTGCAGCATTACCTGGCGTAGCAACCCAGCCGGGTGCAATTCCATTCACGCGAATACCTTTTGGCGCTAGTTCAAGTGCAAGCGACTTAGTGATCATGATTACTGCAGACTTTGAAGCACCATACAAAAGTTGGCCACGAGAAACTGTGAATCCATCAACTGATGCAAAGTTAACTACTGCAGAACCTGATTTCATAAATGGCACACAGGCAGCAGTCACATTCAGTACACCCAAAACATTCACATCAAATATGAAGCGGAAATTCTCTTCAGTAAATGTTTCAAGTGTTGTGGGCGGGAAAACGCCAGCAATGTTTGCAACTGCATCTATCTGCCCGCCTGCTGCAGCAACCGCTGGTGCCAAGGCGGCTTCTAGTGATTCCCGATTTCGCACATCTGCTTTAACCCAATGTAAGTTTGCAGATTCCAGACCTGGGTTATCGGAGATATCAATAGCTATGACTTGCCAATCCCGGTCAAGATACAGTTCTGCGGTGGCTCTACCCATTCCGCTGCCTGCTCCGGTGATTACTGCCACACCCATTTAAACTCCAATTTACAAATCGCTTATAAATACGAAGATTACGGCAAGTGAAGTTAGCGTTCATAGGTTTTCCAAAATAGCCAGATAGTCCAAATTTTCGTGTCGTGGACCTCTTGGCATTGACTCGATAACTGCAAAGTAAAGTGGGGTGAAATATCCAGTTTCTAGTGAGGTAACAAATGGCTGATTCCAGTATGGACATTGTGAGCAAAGTTGATCGTCAGGAAGCCGACAATGCCCTCGGCCAAGCTGCCAAGGAGCTTGCGACTCGGTTTGATTTCAAAGGAACTGAAACTTCAATCGAATGGAAAGGTGAACTCGGTATCGAGATCACTTCCAGCACCGAAGATCGGGCTAAAGCAGCACTTGAAGTATTCCGCGAAAAATTAGTAAAGCGTGGCGTGAGCCTAAAGTCCTTCACCACTGGTGACCCTCGCGTTTCCGGCAAGGATTACAAAATCAATGGTGAATTCAAAGCTGGAATCAGCCAAGAGCAAGCCAAAAAGATTGGCAAGATCATTCGTGATGAAGGTCCAAAGAATGTAAAGACCCAGGTACAGGGCGAAGAGCTTCGCGTAACTGGAAAGAGCCGCGATGATTTGCAAGCAGTCCAGCAGTTGCTCAGTGAATCTGATCTAGATTTCGCAGTTCAATACACGAACTACCGGTAGTTATTTCTTTCGTCTCCCACTAGGTGGTTCGTCAATCTGTGGTGCCACTGATCCATCACTTCGCTTTGCACTTGGTAACGAGGCAGCCAACGCATCAATTCCATAAATAAGTTCGCCTCTGCCCTGTCCAGCAGGCATTGGTGAGTCTGACCAGAACAATGCATCAAACGGACAAACGTCAATGCAAATGCCACACCACATACATTGTCCAAAATCAATTGTGAATTGATCCAAAACATTTTTTGTGGCTTGCCTTCGAGAATTGCTGTAGGCCGGCGCATCTGGATCTGGTTCAGAATGAGCTTGCACAGTTATGCACCAGTCCGGACATTCCCGAACGCACAGCATGCAGGAAGTGCAGGATGCTGGATGTAATGCGATTGTCGAATGATTCATGACGTCCACTCTGGTAACACACCTGGCGGTAGTGACGGACGACGCTTTGCATTTTCATCCGGTTCAACTGCGCCTGGCCACTCGGTATCTGCTCGAGTCGCAAGGGCAAAGTCTCGTCGCAGTGGAAAACCTGAAAGTTCTATTTCAAAAGCTGGAGATGCATCCTTTAGTCCGACGAATTCAAGACCAAACATTTGCGCAACTTCTCGTTCATGAAACTCAACAGCTGGATAAATGTCAGAAACAGAGTCCATACTGCCTTCTGCATCAGTTGAAAGAATCATATGCTCAGACAAATCTTCTTTGGAAAGCATTAAAGAAACTTCGAATGAATCTCCCCCGTTGTGAGCTGCAGTCAGCCATTCACATCTAACAAATCCTGTTTGTTTCAAGTTGGCTGCTTGAGCCCGCCATTCAGCGTTATCTACCGCTTGCTGTGTTGTCATTTTCTGGTCAACTCCACCGCTTGTAGCAAGGCTGCTGCCAACTCTTCTGGTCCAGGTGGACAACCCGGTACTTGAATGTCGACAGGCACAACTTCATGAGCTCCCGAAATCACTGAATACGAATCCCAGTACGGGCCACCCGAAATCGCACAAGCACCAAATGCAACAACGACTTTGGGTTCCTGCAGGGCATCGTAAGCAGACTTAACAGTTGGAGCCAAGGCGTGGGTTACTGTCCCAGCAATCACCAGAATGTGTTCGGCGGCACTTAGTTTCGAGACTGATTCAGTTTGCTCCCAGGCGCCAGCGACTAAATCGACAGAGCTGGATTCCACACCACAACAGGCTAAACCGGCCTGCAGAACTGAAACATTGCTCACAGTATGACTCTAGTCAGGATTTGTTACTAATGACTTACTGACATTTCGACGATTGCGTAACGCATCGACAGTAAGAATTACCAAGGCCACCCAGGTAATCGCAAAACCAATAAATCTCTCCTGTGGCATCGGTTCCTGCGTTACCCAAATGCCAACGAAGAATTGAACTGTTGGTCCGA
>JBIIZV010000063.1:0-5398 GCA_044346095.1 Candidatus Nanopelagicales bacterium | reverse complement strand
AAAGTGACAAACACTAAGATCATTGCAATTGCTGAGCCAACAGATACTGGCATACCTTGACCAAAGAATGTTGGCCATAACTGAGCAAATGACCAACCAACTGCGGCAGCGAGAATTGCCAAAACTACAAGCATGCTGATTTTGGTTTGCTGCATCATGCGTGTGCCACCAGGGCTAAATCATTTCGGAACCGAATTCCGGTAACTTCTAAACCTTCCAATAGCTGCACAACTGAGCTTTTACCCGGAATCACAAAGTCTGGATCAAGTAGCGACCAAGGCAGCAATACAAAAGCGCGTTCATGTGCTCGAGGATGTGGCAACTCTAATTCCGGAGTTGATCGAACTTCGGTATCCATTGCCAAGAGGTCGATGTCTAAAGTTCTAGGTCCCCAGCGCTCGTTGCGCTCACGGTTTTGCTCAAGTTCGATTTTCTGCGTTGCTGCTAGAAACTGTTCTGGCGACAAGACGGTCTTCACTACTGCCACCGCATTTAAGTACTGTCCTTGTTCTGGGCCACCCACTGGATCAGTTTCAAACACCGGAGAAACGGAGTGAACCTGAGTGCCGGTTATTTCATTTATCGAATCAAGCGCATTTTGTAAATACTGAATGCGGTCACCAAGATTTGAGCCCAGGCTGATTGTGGCTTTCATTACGGAAGCGTCCTCGACACTGAAACGTTTTCGAATGGCACTTCAATTGGGGCATTTGGTTTATGAACAGTTACCGTTACCGAGGTGACTCCGGCTATGTCCAGGCAATCATGGGCAATTACATCAGCCAGTTTTTCGATTAAATCAAAAGGTTCGCCTGTGATTGCTGCGTGCGCAATGTTGGCAAGTTCAGCATAGTTAACAGTGTCGCGAACATCATCGGACTTAACGGCTGCGGAAAAATCTGAAGTAACTTCAATGTCCACGCTGAAGGTTTGGCCTTCGCGCTTTTCTTGTTCAAAAACTCCGTGGTAGCCAATTCCAGAAACACCCGTTAGATAGATTTTGTCGCTCATGAGGTTTTTGCAATCCGATCTACTACAGCTATTGCATCTCTTGTTGGTTTAACATCATGAACACGAACTGCCCAGAGACCGCGTGCTGCCATAAGAGTTGAAATCGCAGTTGTTGCACTCTCCCGTTCATCAGAGTCTCGAGCCACGCCAGCTTTTGCCAGTAACTCACCCAAGAACTTCTTTCGGGAAGCTCCCATCAAGATTGGCAGGCCTAATCCTTCAAGAACATCTAAGTGCTTGAGGATTGGCCAATTCTGATCAACGGTTTTTGCAAACCCAATACCTGGGTCGATCGCAATACGGTCGCGGGCGATTCCGGCAGCTACAGCTACGTCCACTTGCTTACTTATTTCAGCAGTTACATCAGCAACCACGTCGCTATAGTCCGTGAGCGTATTCATGATATTGGACGGGCCACGCCAATGCATCAAAATGTAAGGCACAGTCAGAGTTGAAACATAACTCAACATTTCAGGATCTGACTTACCGCCACTGACATCATTGATCATGCAGGCACCGGCCTCAATAGCAGCCCGAGCTACTTCGGCTCGCATGGTGTCAATACTTATAGCAACTCCAGAATCAACAAGACCTGCAATTACCGGAAGCACTCGATCGAGTTCGACTTGAACTGAAATTCGTTCCGAACCTGGTCGTGTTGATTCGCCTCCGATGTCGATGATGTCTGCGCCATCCTCGATCATTTGAAGTGCGTGGCTAATTGCAATCTCGGTGTCATCGAATCTGCCACCGTCACTGAAAGAATCTGGCGTTACGTTTAAGACACCCATAACGAGAGTGCGATCAAGTTTGCGCAGATTTTCGGGAAGGCCGCTTGGATGCAACATGGAAAGTTACTTTCCGTTAATTAGTGACATCGCTTCAACGCGGGTGGCAGGATCGCGCAGCTGACCACGGACAACTGAAGTTAATGTTGTCGAGCCTGGCTTGCGAATTCCGCGCATTGACATACATAAGTGTTCGCATTCAATTACAACAATCACGCCACGGGCGCCAAGTATGTCTGTCATCGCATCAGCAATTTGAGTTGTTAGCCGCTCTTGAACTTGTGGGCGACGTGAGTACATGTCAACCAAGCGGGCAATTTTTGAAAGACCGGTGATTTTTCCATCTTCACCTGGGATGTAACCAACATGGCCAACTCCGTGGAACGGTAGCAAGTGATGTTCGCAGGTTGAATAGATCGGAATATCTCTTACAACGACTAATTCGTCATGGCCTAACGAAAATGTAGTTGTCAGAACATCGCGGGCAGTCTGATGTAGTCCACCGAAAATTTCAGCGTATGACTTAGCAACTCGAGCTGGAGTTTGCGCCAAACCTTCACGGTCTGGATTTTCGCCAATGCCGATTAGCAATTCTCGAATCGCAGCTTCGACGCGAGCTGCATCGAAAGGTTGCAACGCAGGTGGTTCGCTTAGTTGCTCGATTGGATCGATGCTCACGCGTCAGCCTGAGGTGACTTAGCCCCTTTGGACTTAACCTTGGTGGCTTCTGTCTCGGCCTCTGCTGATTCGGCAACTGCTGGCTCAACATCTACGGCTTCAGAAGTTTTAGCTGGAGCATTTGGTCCAAATGCATTTGTGTTAGATAGCGGTGGCACATCAACTGGTGGACGGTCACTTGGGTTACGACGAGCTGAACCAGTCCATGCTGGTCGACCTGGGCGACGCTTTAGTGGTTCGAAGATTCGTTCGATTTCTTCGCGGTTAAGTGTTTCCTTCTCGAGTAGTTCGATAACCAATGCGTCTAGAACATCTCGGTTCTCGGCAAGAATCTCATAAGCCTCATGGTGAGCCACATCAATAAATGCGCGAACTTCCTCGTCAATTGCTGAGGCAACTTCTTCAGAGTATTCCCGGCCATGACCCATATCGCGGCCCATGAAAACTTCGCCAGATTCAGCGCCGTATTTAATTGCGCCCAAACGTTCAGTCATACCAAATTGCATAACCATCTTGCGAGCAACCGAAGTCGCCTTTTCGATGTCATTGCTAGCGCCAGTTGTTGGGTCGTGGAAAACCATTTCTTCAGCAGCGCGGCCACCGAGCATGTAAGCAAGTTGGTCTTGCATTTCACTTCTGGTTGTCGAGTACTTGTCATTTTCTGGAAGCACCATGGTGTAACCAAGCGCACGACCACGAGGCAAAATTGTGACCTTATGTACTGGATCAGTATTAGGAAGTGCCGCAGCAACTAGTGCGTGACCACCTTCGTGATACGCCGTAATCAATCTTTCGTGTTCACCCATTACGCGAGTACGCTTTTGTGGGCCCCCGATTACCCGATCGATAGCTTCATCAAGCGTTGCGTTGGTGATGATCTTTTGATCGGTACGCGCTGTAAGTAATGCAGCTTCGTTCAAGACGTTAGCTAAGTCAGCGCCAGAGAATCCTGGGGTACGACGGGCAACAGCCATCAAATCAACATCTTCTTCGATTGGCTTACCCTTTGCGTGCACCGCAAGCACATCGCGACGACCAACTAAGTCAGGAACATCAACGGCAATTTGGCGATCGAAGCGACCTGGACGAAGTAAAGCTGGATCCAAAATGTCTGGACGGTTAGTTGCAGCAATTAGAATCACTCCAGTGTTGCCATCGAAGCCATCCATTTCAACCAGCATCTGGTTCAAAGTCTGTTCGCGCTCATCATGGCCACCACCCATACCAGCGCCACGATGACGACCAACTGCATCAATTTCATCGATGAAGATAATCGCTGGAGCGTTTGCTTTCGCTTGCTCGAACAAATCGCGAACGCGACTCGCGCCAACACCGACAAACATTTCTACGAAGTCAGAACCAGAGATTGAAAAGAATGGCGCGCCCGCTTCACCAGCAACTGCTCGCGCCAAAAGTGTTTTACCTGTTCCCGGCGGACCATATAGAAGTACACCCTTTGGAATCTTTGCACCAAGGGCTTGGAACTTAGCTGGCTCTTGTAAAAATTCTTTAATTTCATAAAGCTCTTGGACTGCTTCGTCTGCACCAGCAACATCAGCAAAAGTTGTTTGTGGCATATCTTTGGTGATCATTTTGGCTTTTGATTTACCAAACTGCATAACCTTGCCGCCACCTTGCATTTGTCCCATGAAATAGAACAGCAAGCCCAAAATCAAAATGATTGGCAGCACGGAAGCTAGCAAGCTAACTAAGAATGATTGCTTTGGAACAATTACGTTGTAGCCATCTGGCAAGTTACCTTTAGTCTTTTCAGACTCCAGAAGATCGACTAAGTCAGTTCCTTGGCCAGCGATGTAGTTGGCAGAAAGTTTTGTTTCGTCAGTCAAAATGACATTGATTAATTGGTCTTTATCGACCAAAGTCACGGACTTGGCGCGTCCCTGTTGGATGTCATCAACGATCTTCCAGGTGTCTACTTTTTCAGTTGAACCACTGCCGGTGATCGCGTTGCTGCCAATCAGCAACGCCATAACGGCAAGAATTATCCAGGTAAGTGGGGATCGAAAAAGTGACTTAATTTTCATGCTTCAGAAACCAGCGCCCTTTAATTTTGGGTATTTATTTGAATCTTTACGGTACTACCCAATGGCCCTGACCGCTAAACCCAATGACCATTATGTGAGCTTTGTTCGCTGGCAGCGACATACCCAAAAGGTGAAATACCCATACTTAACAGGGTTTTCCCTATTGTTTAAGTGTGATCTTTAAGTCAGTCCTAAATGAGCGACCATATCCCGAGCTCACGATTGCCAGCGAGGAATGGGGCGCTTTGGCCCCACGCCAAATCAAGCTTGCTGATGTCTCCACTATTCGCAGCACTCTCGATTTGAATGCGCTGCTGGCAAGTGATTCAACCTTCTTTGGTGATTTGTTCGCGCACGTGGTGCGCTGGAATGGGCAACTGTATTTAGAAGATGGATTGCACCGAGCAGTACGGGCTGCGTTGCAAGGACGAACCTCGCTACACGCCCGAGTGATTGATCACCCTGGGGCTTAAAGCCGACCGGCTTCGTGAACTCGGCGAAGGAAATCTTTAGTTTCAGGTTCTTGTGGCGCAGAGATTACCTGTGAGGCTGGTCCCCGCTCGATAATGTTTCCGTCCTTCAAGAAACAAACTTCGTCCGCTACTTGAGTTGCAAAACCCATTTCATGAGTTGCCAGCACCATTGCCATGCCATCAGCTTTTAGGTCTCGCACAATCGACAAAACTTCATTAACTAAAACTGGATCTAGTGCTGAAGTAACTTCATCGAGTAAAAGTAGTCGTGGCTTTACGGCGATTGATCGAATGATTGCAACACGTTGTTGTTGTCCACCGCTAAGTCGATCTGGGTATTGATCTGCTTTGTCAGCCAAATCAAACCGGCGCAATAGCGTCATCGCTTCATCGCGTGCTTGCG
>JBIIZV010000045.1:0-7037 GCA_044346095.1 Candidatus Nanopelagicales bacterium | reverse complement strand
TGCCTGGATTGTTTCTCTTGTGTGCAATGTACGTGCGTCAACCATTGTTGGAAGGACGCCGTCGATAGTTAGGCGATTATTCAAACGTTCTTGAACCTTGGTAATTGTTTCGCGCAACATCTCAACGCCACGCAGTGCAAAGAATTCGCACTCCATTGGAATTACAACACCATCGGCGGCTGTTAAAGCGTTTACCGTTAACAGACCCAAGGATGGCTGGCAATCGATCAAGATGTAGTCGTACAACGGGCGAACTGACTCGAAGGCACGATCAAGTGCATATTCGCGAGCAACTTCACCAGCAAGACGTAACTCTGCAGCGCTCAATTGGATGTTAGCTGGGAGTAAATCAAGACCATTGATCGAAGTCTTCATTACAACTTCAGAAGCAGGAACCGAAGTTGAATCCATCAACATGTCATAAACAGTTCGCTTGCCACCCAAGTCATCTGGATTAACACCTAGACCAATTGACAATGAACCCTGTGGATCCATGTCAACCATCAAAACTTTTCGGCCAGCTTCAGCAAGAGCTGCGCCAAGATTGATTGTGGTTGTTGTTTTACCAACGCCACCCTTTTGATTTGTCATTGCGATTATGTAAGCCGGACCATGACTCGACAACGGCTTAGGTGCACTAAAAGTTGGAAGTGGTCGACCAGTTAATCCAAGAATTGCATCTGGAGTTTTTGGCTCGCCAGCATTAACGATTGGCGTTACTGAAGCTTCGTGATCAACTGGCAAAGTTGGCTGAGCAGGAACTGCTTGCGATTCTGATGGAGTAGGAATTGGTGCCGAGACAGACGCTGTGGCAGACAATGGATCGCTCAAGTTTTGATCCTGAGGAATTGGAACTGTCATAACTATCCTTCCCAGCACGCACATGACCAACAGAAATATTCCGTCAATCGAGGAATTAATTGTCGCTGAGGAAGTTACGACTACTTTAGATTAAGCCCTTTTCCCAATAAACACTGGGATGTACCAGTGCTTTTCGGTAGGTGTCGCTCGCTCGAATAGTCCGAAATCATCGCGCTTTAGCCCTGGGGTGAGACGTGGCGTAAACCTCGCGCAACTGGTCAACTGTCACCAATGTGTAAATCTGTGTTGTAGTAACCGAGGCATGTCCTAAAAGTTCTTGCACCACGCGGACATCTGCCCCATTTTCCAATAAATGGGTGGCAAATGAATGCCGCATGGTGTGTGGTGAAACTTTGCCCGCTAAGTCAGCTCTTTGCGCTGCAGCCTGCAAGATTGTCCAAGCACTTTGTCTCGACAACTTACTGCCTCGAGCATTAAGAAAAAGTGCCGAACTCGAAGTCGACTTGCTTGCCAGCACTGGCCGACTTCGCACCAAATAGCGATCCAATGCCTTCAATGCGTGGGAACCAACCGGAACTAGACGCTCTTTATTGCCTTTACCTTTCAGTCGCAGAATCGGTAGGTCTTTGGAAAGGGTTGAAACGTCATCCAAACTTAAGTCAGTTAATTCAGAAATTCGGGCCCCAGTGCCATAAAGAAGTTCCAAAAGTGCCTGATCGCGCATCATCAGAACTGAGAGGTCAGACTCGCTATCGGCACCGACGGCACCCAGCAATCGCTCGATTTCGGTGAAAGTCAAAGCCTTAGGTAAACGTTTAGATATACCTGGAGGCTTTACTGCACGAGCTGAATCCGAAGTGGTTATTCCTTCTTTAGCAAGGAATGCATGCAGACCCCGAACCGCAATCAAAGTTCGAGCCGCTGATGAAGGTGCGAGGGCTGGATGTTGATCGTTACCGAGCCTCAGGCTGATTAGAAAGTCAGATATATCGTTAGCTGATACTGCAGAGAACTCAAGAAAATCTCTAGCGGCTAGGAATTCCTGATATCTGCCTAGATCCCTGCGATAAGCAGACATTGAATTCTTGGCAAGACCACGCTCTACAAGTAAGTGATCGAGGTACCCATTGATGTGCCGTTGAATTTGAGATGGTTTTGGATCCGGCACACCTTGAACTTACCTGACATAACTATCAGATGGCTGTTATTGGGATGTTGATTTAAGGCAAGCGGAAAACTAAGCGATGGAGAAACGGTCAGTCATCATGGCTTCCCGCCTAGCAACTTCGGTGCTGACACCTGCAAGCAGACTAGAAAGTGGCGTATCTAAAGCGTTACATACAGCAGCTAAAAGCTCAGACGAGGCCTCTTTTTGACCGCGCTCAAGTTCGGACAAGTAACCGAGTGAAACTTGGGCATCTCTTGAGACATCGCGCAGAGTTCGGCCTTGCTCATTGCGGCGGCGGCGCAACTCTTCGCCAATAACCTGGCGCATAAGAACAATCTTTTTGCCAAAAACTGGCGCAACGGTTGGAGCAGCGATTTTGACGGTATGGGTCAGTGAAGACTGAAGTTGTGGCGTGATTGATCTAGATGAGGCATTTAGAACCGGTTGCTGGGTCATGTCGCTTTCCATTCCTTGATCATATCAACAATCTATCGATTGCGTCTTGTTACCTATGATGCCCAATAAAAGTGTGGATAAACCCCAAAATCACAAGCAAATACGTTTGGGTTTAAAGCATTGTAAGTAAGAGCTCTAAGGCTGCGGCCACTGTCTCTTCTCTAACTTGAGCTCGCGCTTCGCGCGGATCATCAACTTCTGGGAAGAGATGAAGTTCATCTACCGCGGAGTCAATCACCGTTCCCTGCTCATCGCGCATTACGCAAGCAACAAAAACTGTTCCCGGAAGATGGCCATCTTGCGAAGCTGGTCCAGCGACTCCTGTAACCGCTAGACCAAAGTCCGCATCAAGTTTGGCTGCAGCCCCGGTTGCCATCTCAAGTGCTACCTGGGCTTGGACTGCCCCTCCATCAGCGAGCAATATTTCCGAGACTCCTAGTAGGCTGGATTTCAAGTCTGTTGCATATGCAATGACACCACCACGGAAAATCTGGGATGCCCCTGGGATCGAAGTAATTGTTGAGCCCAACTGTCCACCGGTTAATGACTCAGCAGTTGCAACGGTTCTTCCTTGCATGGCTAAGACAACAGTTACTGCAAGGGAGTCAATGTCAGTAGTCATAGGTGGCTCGTTTCATTCGCCTAGTATGTCAAAACATTATTTGGTGCGAGGCAGAACTCGCGCTTTTATAACGTAATCAATTCCAGTTGTAATTGTTAACGCCAATGCAACGCCCAGGGACATTTGAGCCACTGCATCGACCCAACCATTAAGTGGAATCAGAAACGCAACAATGGCGACGATCTGGCTAACAGTTTTGACTTTGCCGCCACGACTTGCTGGGATAACGCCCTTCTTGATGACCCAAAACCGCATCAAAGTAATGGCAACTTCTCTAAAGATGATGATTCCGGTGACCCACCAAGCAATCTCGCCCTGAATTGAAAGTGCTATCAAGGCAGTACCAATCAGAGCTTTATCTGCGATGGGATCGGCAATCTTTCCAAAGTTTGTTACCAGACCATAGCGCCTGGCCCACACTCCATCTACAAGATCTGTTAATGCCGCAATCAAAAATACAGCTGCACTCGCCCACTGAACTGTCTCTGTTTGTTCAATCGCAAGTACTAAATAGCCAAAGATTGGAACCATAAATAAGCGGGCCACGGTAAGTACGTTGGGAATATTCAGTAACGGCACTTCGTTGTTTGGATCGCCTAAGTGATCAGGAATAGGTGGGTGTGTCATTACGAAATCTGCTTTGCGACTAAGTCAACGCCCATGGAGTCAATTACAACCCCGCGCACGATAGTTCCAATAGCAAGTTCGTGATCCGAAACAACTGTGGTTGAGCCATCAACTTCGGGTCCTTGATGTTCACTGCGGCCCTGATTTCCTGATTCTTCGATCAGGACTGAAACTTCTTGCCCAATCCGACTGCGAGCCACATCTTCACTGGTACGCAACGCCACCTTGCTCACAGCCTCATGTCGAGCTTGAACTTCATGTTCAGGTAGATGGCCATCTAACTTCACTGCTGCTGTGCCATCTTCGTCTGAATAGGCAAAAACCCCAACTGCATCTAGTCGAGCACCTTCGATGAATTCAATAAGTTCAGTTACATCATCTTCAGACTCTCCAGGAAAACCAACGATGACATTAGTTCGAGCACCAGCAAGCGGATTGTGCAGCCGGATTGCACTCAGTAAATCTAGGAAACTATCGGTTCCGCCGAATCTCTTCATTCTGCGTAACACTGCATTACTTGCGTGCTGGAAAGATAAATCAAAGTAAGGGACGATGCCAGGCGTATTAGCAATAACGCTAATCAAGTCTGGACGCATTTCAGCTGGCTGTAGATATGAAACTCGAACCCATTCGATTCCTTCAGGCTGAACCAAAAGCGGAAGAAGTTTCTCTAGTAACCGAAGGTCACCAAGATCTTTTCCATATGAAGTGGAGTTTTCGCTAACTAAAAGAAGTTCCCGAACCCCATTCTCGCCAAGCCAAGCTGCTTCTTCAAAAATCTCGCCTGGATCTCGCGAAACAAACGATCCGCGAAAAGCCGGGATGGCACAGAACGTACATCTGCGATCACATCCAGACGCGATCTTCAATGGAGCCCAAGGAGTTGCCTCTAGGCGTTTGCGATAAACGTGAGGACCCATACCTGGCGTTGATACATCTTCGCTCGCGGACTGCCTATCCACTGGTGAAATTGGTAGCAGCTTTCGCCTGTCACCAGGTGTATGTGCTTCGATACTTTCGCCAGCTAGTACTTTACGAAGCGTTGAACCGATCTCGGCATAGTCATCGAAACTTAAGACTGCATCGGCTTCAGGTAGCTCGGCCGCTAACTCTTTTCCATAACGTTGGGCTAGACAACCAACCGCTACGACTTTTCCGTTTCCGGCAAGCAACTCGCTTGCTTCCAAAATGGTGTCGATTGAGTCTTTCTTAGCTTGTTCAATAAATCCACAAGTGTTTACCAGCACTAAGTCAGTTGCTTCACCATCTGCAACTAGGTTCCAGCCATCTGCGGTTAATCTGCCAGCAAGCTCTTCGGAATCAACGTCGTTTCGAGAGCAACCTAACGAAACAATTGATACACGAGGGTTAGCGGTCACGCTTTGAAGCCTACTCGCCGCGAATTAAAGCAATTGTTCCTGCAAGATCTTCAGCAGTAACTAAAACTTCTCGGGCCTTGGAGCCTTCAGATGGTCCAACAATGTTTCGAGATTCCATGAGGTCCATCAAACGACCAGCCTTAGCAAAACCGATTCGTAACTTTCGCTGCAACATTGAAGTTGATCCAAACTGAGTAGAAACTACAAGTTCAACAGCAGCAAGCAAATCGTCAAGGTCATTTCCGATGTCACCATCAATTTCACGAGATGCTGAAACTGGAGCAACGATGTCTTCGCGATACTGCGGGGCCATCTGAGTCTTGGCGTGAGCAACTACTGAGCGAATCTCTGCCTCAGTAACCCAAGAGCACTGAATTCGAATTGGCTTTGAAGTTCCCATTGGAAGGAATAAACCATCGCCTTGTCCGACAAGCTTCTCGGCACCAGGCTGATCCAAGATAACTCGACTATCAGCCAAACTTGAGGTTGAGAATGCCAATCGACTTGGAACGTTTGCCTTGATCAATCCGGTTACTACATCTACTGACGGACGCTGAGTAGCAAGCACCAAATGAATGCCAGCAGCTCTAGCTAACTGCGTAATTCGAACCACTGAATCTTCAACATCGCGCGGAGCCACCATCATCAAGTCAGCAAGCTCATCAACAACTACAAGCAGGTATGGATACGGGCGAAGAACTCGCTGAGAGCCATCTGGTGGGGTAACTTTTCCAGCACGAACTGCCTTATTGAAATCATCAACGTGACGGAAGCCATAAGCAGATAGATCGTCGTAACGGGCTTCCATTTCCTTGACAACCCAGGCAAGTGCTTCGGCAGCCTTTTTAGGGTTGGTAATGATCGGACTAATCAAGTGTGGAATACCTTCGTAGGCAGTTAGTTCAACACGCTTTGGATCAATCAAAACCATGCGAACTTCATCAGGGGTAGCACGCATCAAGATTGAAGTAATCAAGGTGTTCATGCAACCTGATTTACCTGCACCCGTAGCTCCCGCCACCAAAAGGTGAGGCATCTTTGCCAAGTTGGCAACCGTAAAGCCACCCTCGACATCCTTACCTAGGCCAACCAGCATTGGATGTTCATCCCCCGCTGCTTCCCCACTGCGCATTACGTCACCTAATGAAACAACTTCGCGATCGGTATTTGGAATTTCAATTCCGATTGCGCTCTTGCCTGGAATTGGGGAAAGAATACGAACGTCGGCGCTAGCAACTGCATACGCGATGTTCTTGCTAAGTGCAGTAACGCGCTCGACCTTAACCTTTGGACCTAATTCAACTTCATAGCGAGTAACGGTTGGGCCACGCTGGAAGCCGGTTACCTTTGCATCAATGTCGAATTGTTCTAGAACCTGAGTAAGGGCTTCGATAACCGCATCATTTGCTGCGGTGCGAGCCTTTGGCTTAGCACCTGGCTTTAGTAGCGATTCACTTGGCAACTTGTAGTTTGAAGCTGAAACAAACTGAAGCTGCTCGGACTTAACTGGTTTAACTTCAAGCATTGAAGCCGGCTGTGAAGGTGCTACAACAGCTGGTGGCTTAGGGATCTCGGTTTCAAGCGAAACTGCCTGGGTGTCGTTAGAAACAACTGGAGCAAGTACATCAACTGCAATTGTGTTCATCTGAGTTATGTCTTGCACTTCGGCGACTAGCTCTACTACTTCAGCAACCATTGGATTACTAACAACTGGAGTTGCAAACGGAGCATCTCCAACAAGTTCACCGATCGCTAGTGCTGGATCAATGTCAGATGGCGTAGAACTCTTGCGACGTAGGCGGCTAAACAAAGTGCGATTCGGTGAAACCGAAAGATCAAGCGCAAGTTGAGCCTGCGCAGCAGTAATGTCGTCAAGATTTGGGTGGGTTGATTCCAACTCATCAACGATTGGTGTGCGCTGGAACTTGGCAACAATTGCGCGAACCTTGGTTGGGATTGTATT
>JBIIZV010000044.1:0-7064 GCA_044346095.1 Candidatus Nanopelagicales bacterium | reverse complement strand
GTGGCACACGCATGATGCAACAGACAAAATTTAGCATGCTATTATTGCTAGCGGTTTTAGCTGCTGCCGTTGGTTGGTCGTTTGCACAGCTTTGGCCAACCTTCTTTGGCCAAGGTATGCCAGTATCTGTTGGCTCAGCAATTGCAATGATCTTGGTTTTTATCACTTTGTTGATCTGGACTCTAATGACTCGGGCTCGACTAAAGCCTGGGGCAACAATCAACCGATTGCATCCAATTGTCGCGGCAAGGACTGCGGCACTAGCCATGTCGGCATCTCGCGTTGGTGCCTTGGCATTTGGATTTTATGTTGGAGTTTTTCTGGCCAATGTTGTCGCTGATTACTCCAGTGCAGGTACAGATCGAATTCGAATTTCTGCAGTCACGGCTTTTGCGAGCTTGTTGACTGCGGCGGTAGCACTTTGGCTCGAACGAATCTGTCTGTTAAAAGAACCGCCTAACGACAGAGACTCGATAAATGGAACTCGCGCTTAAACAGTAGGGAAGTAAGCGTCAGCGCTTAAGCCATGTGGAGTTAAGTTAACCAGTTCAGCGCGACCACCACTTGCGGTCGCTAGTCGATCAACAATTGCAAGACCTAGCCCAGAGCCATGAGTATCGCTGCGAGCTCGCCAGAATCGATTGAACGCTTTATCAATGTCAGCTTCTGGAATGCCAGGACCTTGGTCAATCACAGAAATTTTTGTGAACTCTGAATCTGCTGTTATTTCCACGGTAATTATCGAGTTCGATGGCACAACTTCAAGCGCATTATCAATGTAGTTATCAATAACTTGTTCCACAGCGCCTGGAATCGCCGCAATCATTGCATGCTCAGGAGCGTTGATCCGTAGTGAAACATTCTGCTCACTCGCCAATGCTTCCCAATTCAGGATTCGCTCACGAGCAGTCTGCGCAGCATCACAGATGTCTCGCGTAATCTTGTCTGCATTTTCAGATCTACTTAGTACCAGCAATCCTTCAACTAGGCGCTGTAGGCGATCGGTCTCAACCATTGCTGCTTCGATTCGCTCTGCTGCACCAGCAGGATCCGTTTCGAGCATTTCAGTTGCTCGTTCAAGCCGAAGCTGCAATGCAGTTAACGGAGTCCGCAGTTGATGAGAAGCATCGCCCGCGAAAGCTTTCTGTTGAGCAATTAACCGGTCTAGCTGATCAGCCATGGCATTAAAACTCCGTGACAGAGATCTAATTTCTGGGGCACCACCGTCGATCTCCGCCCGAACTTTGTAGTTGCCCTTGGCAAACTCTTCGGTCACATTCCTTAGCTTGGTCAATCTTCGCGTAACACCAAGTGCAAGAAGCAATGCCACGAGAGCCGAGATCAAAAGTGTTACACCAGCAACGGCTGAAATTCCGCGAAGTCGATCGCTGACTGCATCATCTACAACAGTTGCCGGAAAGGTAAGAGTTACCGAGCCAAGTGTTTTGTCGCCATTGAGAATTGGTACCGATACGAAGATAATCTCTTCATTCAACAGCGTTGAAAATTTCCGACCAGATGACACCTCACCAGCCAAGGCTTTTTGAATTTCTGGTCGATCTAGATATGAATTTCCAACGGTGTCTGCATCATTAGAAACAACGATTGCAATGCCTTTGTCATCAGTAACAATTACCCGAGATCCGCTCTGCTCACTGTATTCGGCAATTGCCTTTTCAATGTATTTGATACTTTCCTCAGAGCCATCTTGAGTAGCAGGTTCTGCTCGGCCAGCAATTATGAAACTGTCTCGTTCCAAAACAGTTGTAACTCGCTCTTTCTCGACAGTTCTCAAGTAGTTGATTAAAGGAAGATCATGCGCAAGCAAGACGACTACAGATAATCCAAGAAGAGCTGCTACGAGTCTCCACTTCACGAGTCAGGGACTCCGAGCCTGAACCCAACACCGCGTACTGCTTCAATCCATTCTTGATTTCCAAGTTTTTTACGTAGTGCAGCAACATGGGCGTCAACAGTTTTTGTGGTGCCGTACCAATTTGTGTCCCAAACTTCACTCATGATGTCATTCCTGCGATAGACGGCACCTGGGTCTGTCGCTAAGTAGGCCAGCAGTCCAAATTCTTTCGGGGTTAGATAAACATCTTGGCCGTTAACAAAAACTTTCTGCGTGCGACGATCAATACTTAATGGCCCGATTTCTTGCGTTGCGGCCGGAGGAGAAGTATCAGCAGGCCCAGCACGGCGAGCAACGGCCCGGATTCGCGCAACTAACTCCCGCATTCCAAATGGCTTGACCATGTAATCGTCAGCACCAAACTCCAAAGCTAGGACTCGATCAATTTCGTCACTACGGGCCGATAAAACAATGATTGGTGTCGTGGATTTTTGACGCACGGAACGGCA
The DNA here is from genome assembly GCA_044346095.1 of Candidatus Nanopelagicales bacterium. Classification (GTDB taxonomy): domain Bacteria; phylum Actinomycetota; class Actinomycetes; order S36-B12; family UBA5976; genus UBA5976. Next base: position 4,700 of record JBIIZV010000044.1, on the reverse strand, counting down.
AACATCTTGGCCATCCATATCTGGTAAACCAAGGTCGAGAAGAATCAGGTCAAAGTTTTCTGACAGCGCTAACGCGATGGCTTCCGTGCCATTTGAGACATGCTTAACATCCATGCTGGCATTGACCAAGCCATCGATCACGCTGGCAGCAACAGATGGATCATCTTCTACCAAGAGAATGTGCATGCCCCTATTTTCCTCTGAAATCAGTGGAAAATGAACTCCTAAGCCTGACTTGTACGTTTCTTGGATATCGATCACTGGAAGTAGGCGCAAAAAGGGGTAGATTTGTAATGTGAAAACTTCCTCAAAACTCACAGCAGCTTTGCTAACGACTTTGGTCGTGGGCGGCTCCTCGGCTGGGTCACTGTTTTCATCTGTATTAAATGAGGGATCCAGCAGTTCACTTGGAACAGCTGGCGCATTCTTTTCCACACTAAATTTGCCCGAGACCTCCGTTTCGGTTGCTTTGGTTCCAGCACCTAAGTCTGATGAAACAGACGTGGTAGTCGCTAATGCCAATCCAAACCCAACACCTTCGCTAGTTTCTGCAGATCCTGCGACGGAGATTCGTGCTCTGACCCAAAACCCCGAGCCAATTGTGTTGCCAGAGGTTTCCCCAACTCCAGTGGTCAGCGTTTCACCAGAGCCTTCATTAGCCCCACAGCCTGAACCATCAGTTACTCCGGAGCCAGAAGTTTCTCCAACATCTATTCCGACACCAGAGCCAACCGAGGCGCTATCTATAGAGGAACCAAGCTCCATTGAGCAGTAGGCGAATCAAATGACCTCGGTCGTTAGGATTTCAGCATGAGCAAAGTCGCCCTACTTCAAATAGATGTCAGTGATTCGGAAACTCCAGAAGCGCGAGTTCCCAGAGTCCTGGATCTAGTAGATCAACAAAAAGGCAAATGCGATCTCGTAGTCCTGCCAGAACTTTGGATTATTGGCGCCTTCAATTCAGGTGCTCTAGAGAATTACGCCCAACCGCGCGATGGCGAACTTGTTACAGCTTTGCAGGCTCGAGCAAAGGCTGGAAATTTTTGGTTGCACGGCGGATCGTTTGTTGAGCGCCTTGCTGATGGTGGAATGGCAAACACCGCAGTCTTGATCAACCCCGCAGGCGAAGTCGTAAAGTTTTATCGCAAGATTCATTTATATGGCTTCGATCACGGTGAAGCAATATTGCTAAATCGCGGAACTGAAATTGTGACTCAAGAGCAAACTCCGGTCGGACACACTGGTTTGGCAATTTGTTACGACTTACGCTTCCCGGAATTATTCCGAGGCATGAATGATCAAGGTGTTGAAACAATTTTGATCACTTCGGGTTGGCCAACACCTCGAATTAATCATTGGCGAGTGCTGAATCAAGCGCGAGCGATTGAAAACCAAGCTTGGGTTATTGCCTGCAATGAAGTGGGTCCAAATGGCGACATCATGTTGGGCGGGCATTCCATGGTTGTGAGCCCACGCGGTGAAATTATTGCTGAAGCTGGAACTAGCGAAGAAGTTCTATACGCCGAAATTGATTTATCCGAAGTCGCAAAGTTTAGAGCGGAACATCCATTCCAAAAGGATCGCTTTATTCGTTAGTTGCGTTATCGCGATTATTTAGGGCACCAAGTTGTGCGTTGTAAGCCTTAAGGTCGGCATCGCCATCACGATCAGCAGCCCGATCAATCTGCTTTGCGAGTCGACTGTCATCGCGTGACCACATGACCGCAACAATGACCAAGAGCAAGAACGTTGGAACTTCACCGAGCGCCCAGGCAATGCTGCCACCTGCGGTGGTATCAGCCAGTAAATCTGTAATCCAAGGTGGTTGCACTTGAATGTACCAATCAACGCCAATAGGTTCACTGGACTGCATCAGGGCAATTGCGAAAAACGCGTGTAGCGATAGTCCGACTAACACGATCATTAATCGTTGCCAGTACGGAACCTTGCGCGGACTTGGATCTGCGCCGATCACTACGTATGAAAACAGCAAACCTGAAATCAAGAAATGCAGCTCCATAAAAATGTGCCCGGTATGGCTTCCCATCAATGTTGCGAACAAAGGCGTGAAGTACATGCCATACAAACCAAAGGTAAAGATTCCCAGCACCATAAGTGGATGTGTAATCAATTTTGAATATGCACTGTGAAGTAAAGCCAAAATCCATTCCCGAATACTTCTATGGTCAGCACTCTTTTGGGCTGGAAGTGCGCGTAGCGCAAGAGTAATTGGCGTGCTCATGATGATGAAGATTGGCGCAATCATCGAAAGTGTCATGTGTTGAATCATGTGATATTCAAAAGAAACTTTTGCGTACATGCTGATTCCAGCATTCGTGGTCCAAATGATTAAGCCAATTCCAGCCATGAAAGAAATGGTTCGCAGCGTGCTCCACTTGATTTGATTCCGCCTAACGCGTATCACACCGATTGTGTAGAGAGCAGCTGCAACTAGACAGATGGTCAACATAAACCACTCTGGATTCCAACCAAAGATAATTGTGGAAAGCGTTGGCGCAGGCGGATAAGCAAATCCCAGAATTTCTTCGCCTGCAGAATTCAGTGGTGCTGAAATTCGACTCATTGGTGTGGAGTGAAGCGCAACACCTACTCCGATCGCAGTAGCCATGATTGCCACTTCAGCGGACAAGAACTTCGTCAAGCTGCCAGTTGACGTAAGTCTGGCTCTGATTTGAACTGCAAGCATCATTAGCAGTGCAAAGAACACCGTTTTTAGAATTACTATTTGCCCGTAGCGGCTCAGCCATAAATCACTAATTGAATCAAGGCGAGCATAGGCAGCGGCGATGCCTGAGACAGCCAGTACGGCGACGCTGGTCGCAGCTAAGGCTGAGAATCTCGCGACCACTTTTAGATCTTTTGCTTTCACAAAAGATGAAACTGCCCATAAGCATCCAACCCAGGCACTCATGGCAAGACCATGTGCAACTGAAGAAGTTAGCGCCAGCGAGTGACTTCCTAAGGATGCTGCGTGGCTGTTTAGAAGTGGCGTAGCAATACCTGCACCAGCCAGCGCAGCCAATAACGAAATTGCGTTAAGTGAAACTAAAAATACTCCAGCAATTGAAATCGTAAGAGCGATCAGAGCTGTGATCATGTAACTTCGCGAAGGTGGCAAGTACATCAAATATGTTCCGATGAAACCTTGCCTAAAGATTTCTCTAAATGGCACACCCAAAACATTTGCCATTGTGGTTAATCCGGCGATAACTGCGGACAACGACCATAAAGCAGCTATCGCACTGGCATGAAGGACTGCAGTACGACCTTCGCGCGAGATCGTCTCGCTAGAAGTCGGAGCAATAAAGGTCCAGGTGACCAGTAATCCAAAAACTCGAAGTCCAAGAACTACATGTGCGAAGATCGCAAATTGCAAAGTCCAACTAGTGGCTTGTCCGGAATCAGGAATTCCTTCGGGGAGTGGAGCCCAAGCTCCACCACCATAGATGAGAACAGCTGCGAATGAGATTATTGCAAGCAGGAAGATTCCAAGTCTTGCAATAAAACCACTCATTAAGTCTTACTTACTGCGTCGCAGGAATAACCCAGCAGCAACTAGACCGACCAAAGACACTAAAGCAATGACTAAAACTAAGTTGTTACTTCCTTCTTCAGCTGGAGCATCATCAATGGCAAGTGGCATTGCAACAACTTCTGGAGTTGCCATGGCAGTCATCATTGGTTCAGGTGATTCAGATGGCATTGCGCTAGCTGCTGGACTTGGCGCCATTCCGCCTTCAGCTGCTGCGGTGTAGTTGAAAACAAATTCTCCACTTTCAACATGTCCATCTTGGGCAGTTGCTCGCCACTGAATTGTGGTTTTTCCAGTTGTTAGATCTGCTGGCCACGGAATAGAAAGGCTTGCTCCATCTAATGACGGCGCTGGGGAATCCAAGATGTCGCCACTTGAATTCATAACAACGATGGCAGCGCCATCGACCAATGGTGGCTCGCTAAAGGTAAGTGAAATTGTGTCCTGTGCCGCCAGAACATCAGAGTCGGCAGCTGGTGAGGTGCTGACCAAGTCAGTGTGGGCAGATGCTGGAGACATTGGGGCAAGAATCCCAAGCCCTGCCAAAAGGATTGCACCGATAATTCTCTGAGGTTTTAGGAAAGTTTTCATGTTCTTAGGTTACGCGAGCCACTAGCCGAAATCGAACCAGCGGTAATGGCTCGAAAGGATTTTTCGAAGCGAAATCTCCGCACGGACATTGGGTTTTTCAGATCTTTAGACCTGTTAGCACCGCCTGGCAAAGCGTTGAGTAATCTTGATCACGTGTTGCTATCTGACAAAGACATAAAGACCGAGATCGAGTCGGGCCGGGTTGGAATTGACCCTTATGAGCCAGCTATGGTTCAGCCTTCGAGCATTGATGTTCGCTTGGATAAATTTTTCCGAGTATTTGAAAATCATCGCTACCCGCACATCGATCCGTCGACCGAGCAGACAGATTTAACACGCGAAGTTGAAGCTAATGGTGATGAACCATTCGTATTGCACCCAGGTGAGTTTGTTCTTGGCAGTACTTATGAAGTGGTTACTTTGCCAACGAACATCGCTGCCCGCCTGGAAGGCAAATCAAGTTTGGGTCGCCTTGGACTTCTAACTCACTCCACTGCAGGATTTATTGATCCGGGATTTTCTGGTCACGTAACTTTGGAACTAGCAAACGTTGCAA
>JBIIZV010000043.1:0-7103 GCA_044346095.1 Candidatus Nanopelagicales bacterium | reverse complement strand
GACAAATAAACTAAAGGCGCATTAGTGAATCTTTTCACAAACGCACAAATGCTGAATTTTCAAGGGGCTTTTCGGCTCTAGGATTGATTAGCGCAAGCGAAAGGTGGCCTAACTGTGGGACAGGGAAATGTATACCTACCCATTTTCTTCTTAGGTCTTTTGGCATTTGGTTTTGCAGTTTTCTCAGTCGCCGCTGCTTCATTTACTGGCCCGAAGCGATACAACCGCGCCAAAGTAGATGCTTATGAATGCGGTATCCAGCCAGCACAAGCTCAGCTTGGTGGCGGACGCTTTCCAGTTAAGTACTACATCACTGCAATGCTCTTCATTATTTTTGATATCGAAATCGTTTTTCTTTACCCATGGGCAGTTTCATTCGATGCACTTGGTTTATTCGGATTAGTTGAAATGATCATTTTCATTCTCACAGTTCTAGTTGCGTACGTATTTGTTTGGCGTCGCGGTGGACTTGAGTGGGATTAAGAATTTTTAGAAGTTAGAGGAAAACATGGGACTAGAAGAGAAACTGCCAAGTGGTGTTTTACTCACCACGGTCGAAGGCTTAGCTGGCTACGCCCGCAAGAACTCACTTTGGCCAGCAACATTTGGTCTTGCCTGCTGCGCTATTGAAATGATGGCTTCTGGTGCCGGACGTTACGACTTAGCGCGCTTCGGCATGGAAGTTTTCCGCGCCTCACCTCGTCAGGCAGATCTCATGATCGTTGCCGGTCGCGTAAGCCAGAAGATGGCCCCAGTGCTTCGTCAGATTTACGATCAAATGCCAGAGCCAAAGTGGGTACTTGCCATGGGTGCGTGCGCATCTTCTGGTGGCATGTTCAACAACTACGCAATCGTGCAAGGCGTTGACCACGTAGTACCAGTTGATATTTATTTACCAGGCTGTCCACCTCGCCCTGAAATGCTTATCGATGCGCTACTAAAACTTCACGAACAAATCGGTGACACCAAGCTGGGCTCAAACCGTAAACGCGAAATTGTTGAACTTGAAAAAGAAGCTCTACTTGCCACACCAGTAACTGCCCAGCGAGGTTTACTTCGATGAGCAATGAAGTAGTACACAACGGTCAGCCGTTGCTTGAAGTTACTAGTGCCAGCCAAGGAATGTTTGGCGCAACTGGCTCTGGTGATACTTCTGGATTTGGTGGATTAACAACTGTTGTTCCAGTACCTGCACCATCCGAGCGTCCATACGGAAGCTACTTCGATGTAGTTGCGGACGAACTAATTGCAGCTCTTCCGGATTTTGATTCATCTTGGGATAAGGCAATTGAAAAAGTAGTTGTAGATCGTGATGAACTAACGCTTCATGTGCGTCCAAGTGAGTTAGTAGCGATTGCAAAAACTCTTCGCGATGAACCAGGTCTGCGCTTTGAACTTTGCCTTGGTGTTAGCGGCGTTCATTACCCAGAACATAAAGACCGTGAGATGCATGCGGTTTATCACTTCCGTTCGTTGACTCACAATCGTCGAATTCGACTTGAAGTTTCCGTTCCAGATTCAAACCCACACATTCCATCGATCATGTCGGTTTACCCAACCAACGACTGGCACGAACGTGAAGCCTATGACTTCTTTGGAATTATTTTTGATGGCCATCCACACTTGATCCGCATCATGATGCCGGATGATTGGCAAGGCCACCCACAGCGCAAGGACTATCCACTTGGTGGTGTCCCTGTTGAATACAAGGGCGCAACAATTCCACCTCCTGATACTCGGAGGTCTTACAGCTAATGTCTGATACTTACTCACCAAATTACGAAACGACTGAAGGTCGTGTTTATACCGTCATGGGTCAAGACTGGGATTCAGTTCTTGGTGCAGCCGAAGGTGAATACGAACGCATTGTTGTAAACATGGGTCCACAGCACCCATCAACTCACGGTGTACTGCGTTTGATCCTTGAACTTGAAGGCGAGACAGTCACCGAAGCTCGATGTGGAATCGGATACCTGCACACTGGTATCGAAAAGAATCTTGAGTTCCGTACTTGGACACAGGGCGTAACTTTCGTTACTCGAATGGATTACTTGTCACCGTTCTTCAACGAAGCCGCGTACTGCCTAGGTGTCGAAAAACTTTTAGGTATCACCGACGAAATTCCTGAACGCGCGCAAATCATTCGCGTAATGATGATGGAACTTAACCGAGTTTCTTCACACTTGGTTGCACTTGCAACTGGTGGCATGGAACTTGGCGCGCTTACCGCAATGATTTTTGGATTCCGCGAGCGCGAATCAGTTCTTGATCTGTTTGAACTTGTAACTGGTTTACGTATGAACAGTGCTTACATCCGACCTGGTGGCGTGGCACAAGATTTGCCAGCTGGTGCAGAGCAACAGATTCGCGACACAATTATGGCGTTGCCGCGACGCATGAAAGACACAACTGACCTACTTGTTGATAATTCAATTTGGTTAGCTCGAACTCAAGGTATTGGAAAGTTAGACCTAGCCGGTTGCATGGCACTTGGTGTAACTGGACCAGTGTTGCGTGCGACTGGTCTTCCACAAGACCTTCGCAAGACTAATCCTTATTCCGGATATGAAAACTACGAGTTCGATGTAATGACCCAGACAACTTCGGATGCATACGGTCGTTTCTTGATTCGACTATCCGAGATGGAGCAGTCACTGAATATCGTTGAGCAGTGCCTGGATCGCTTGCAGCCAGGACCAGTAATGGTTGAGGACAAGAAGATTGCTTGGCCAGCTCAACTATCAATTGGTTCCGATGGTCAGGGCAACTCGCTCGATCACATCCGCCACATCATGGGTGAATCAATGGAAGCTTTGATTCACCACTTCAAGTTAGTTACTGAAGGTTTCCAAGTTCCTGCAGGTCAGGTTTACAGCGCTGTTGAATCGCCACGTGGCGAACTTGGCGTTCACATGGTTTCAGACGGCAGCACTCGACCATATCGAGTTCATTACCGCGATCCATCATTCACAAATCTTCAAGCAGTAGCTGCTATGTGTGAAGGTGGACAGATCGCAGACGTAGTTGCTGCGGTTGCATCCATCGACCCAGTAATGGGAGGCGTTGATCGCTAATGTCACTTTCTGAATCAACTCGAGTACAGGCTCGTGAAATCATTTCGCGTTATCCGCAGGCAAGATCTGCGCTACTTCCAATGCTGCACTTAGTTCAGTCTGAAGAAGGTTATGTAAGTGCGGATGGCATTGCCTTGTGTGCTGAAGAACTTTCATTGACTACCGCTGAAGTAGCAGCTGTTGCAACTTTTTACACCATGTACCACCGAAAGCCAGCTGGGGAATATCACATTGGCGTCTGCATCAATCCTGGTTGCGGAATTCTCGGCGGCGATGCTATTTGGGAAAAACTAAGTTCCCGCCTTGGTATCGGTCATGACGAAGTAACCCAAGATGGAAAAATTTCACTTGAGCGTATTGAATGCCAGGCTGCTTGCACTCATGCACCAGTAATGACTGCTAACTGGGAATTCTTGGACAACATGACACCAGAGTCGGCAATTGATGTTGTTGAAAAACTTGCGAGCGGAAAAGAAGTTATCAGCACGCGTGGACCAAAGATTCGTACCTTTAAGGAAAACGAATTAACTTTGGCTGGCTTTGATGATGGCTTAGTTGATGAAGGTGTCCAGGCTGATGCGCAGATGCTAGCTGGATTGAATCGCGCTAAAGAACTTGGCCAAAGTGCACCAGGAGCAAAGAAATGACATTAACTCCGGTACTTAGCGCGCATTGGGATGAAGCTGACTCCTACAAGATTGCTGGCTACATGCGCCATGGTGGTTACACCGCATTCAAAAAAGCATTTGCAACTGGACCTGACGACATCATTTCGTTGGTAAAAGATTCCGGACTTCGCGGCCGTGGTGGCGCTGGCTTCCCAACTGGTCTGAAGTGGAGCTTTGTTCCGCAGGGTGATGGCAAGCCTCACTACTTGGTTATTAACGCCGATGAATCTGAACCAGGTGCCTGCAAAGACATTCCATTAATGATGGCAAACCCACACTCATTGATAGAAGGCGTAATCATTGCGGCATATGCAATGCGTGCCAACCATGCATTCATTTATATCCGTGGCGAAGTTCCGCATGTTTTCCGTCGCGTAAACAACGCGATTCGCGAAGCTTATGCTGCTGGCTACCTAGGCAAGAACATCATGGGATCTGGATTTGATCTTGAAGTTGTTTTACATGCCGGTGCCGGTGCTTACATCTGTGGTGAAGAAACTGCGCTACTTGATTCACTCGAAGGTCGTCGCGGTCAGCCACGTTTGAAGCCTCCGTTTCCTGCAGTCGCTGGACTTTATGCCTCTCCGTCTTGTGTAAACAACGTTGAGACAATCGCAAACATTCCATACATCGTTAACAACGGTGTTGATTGGTTCAAATCATTTGGAACCGAGAAGTCACCAGGCTTCAAGTTGTTCGCAGTTTCCGGTCACGTAAATCGTCCAGGAATCTACGAAGCTCCACTTGGAATCACCATGCGTGAGCTCCTTGAACATGCTGGTGGTGTTCGTGATGGACACAAAGTTAAGTTCTGGCTACCAGGTGGATCTTCGGTTCCAATGCTGACTCCAGATTTGCTTGATACTCCATTAACTTACGAAGACATTGCAGCAGCCGGATCCATGCTTGGCACTGGAACCCCAATGATTTTCGACGAAACAACTTCTGTAGTTCGTGCCGTCACCGGTTGGCTAGCTTTCTACAAGCACGAATCTTGTGGCAAGTGCACACCATGTCGTGAAGGCACTTGGTGGTTGAGTGATGTCCTGCATCGATTTGAAGATGGACATGGCACTGAAGCAGATCTAGATAAGTTGATTGACATCTGCTCGCAAATTGCTGGACGTTCCTTCTGTGCTCTTGGTGATGCAGCAGCTACACCATTCCCAGCCGCACTTAAGTACTTCCGTGACGAATTCGTTCAAGCAACAAATACGCCAGCTAATGAAAGCTTTGATCCAGTAGCTGCCACAGTATTTGCAGGAGCGACTCGATGACCGTAACTACTCAAACTGTTACCGTCACCGTTGATGGCGTAGTTGTTGAAGTTCCAGCGGGAACTTTGATCATTCGCGTTGCAGAAATGCTAGGTACTGCAATTCCGCGTTTCTGTGATCATCCACTTTTAGATCCAGTTGCTGCTTGCCGCATGTGTCTTGTCGAAATTGAAGGACAAGGTAAGCCACAACCTTCATGTGCAGTCACAGTTGCTGACGGCATGGTTATCAAAACTCAGCACACCAGCGAAATGGCCGAAAAGGCTCAAGCCGGCGTCATGGAGTTCTTGCTGATCAATCACCCACTTGATTGCCCAATTTGCGACAAGGGCGGCGAATGTCCATTGCAAAATCAGGCCATGACAAATGGTCAGGGTGAAACTCGCTTTGAAGGCACCAAGCGCACTTTCCCTAAGCCAATCAATGTAAGCGCTCAAGTTTTGCTTGACCGTGAGCGTTGTGTATCTTGCGCTCGCTGCACTCGTTTCGCAGACCAAATTGCTGGTGATCCGTTCATTGAATTGTTAGAACGCGGTGCGAAGCAACAAGTTGGTACCTCAGAAGATCAGCCGTTTGATTCATACTTCTCTGGAAATACAATTCAGATTTGTCCGGTCGGTGCATTAACAAGTGCAAAGTATCGTTTCCGTTCCCGACCATTTGATTTAGTAAGTACGCCAACAGCATGTGAGCACTGTGCAAGTGGTTGCGCACTTCGTACTGACGTTCGCCGCAGCACAGTTATGCGTCGCTTGGCTTGGGATGCACCTGAAGTTAACGAAGAATGGAACTGCGACAAGGGTCGATTCGCATTCCCATACACAAACGAAGGTCGCTTAACTCATCCATTGGTTCGTGACGATGCGGGCAACTTGGTTCCAGCATCATGGCCAGAAGCATTGCGAGTCGCCGCTGCTGGATTAGCACAGACTGGAAAAGCAACTGCAGTTTTGACCGGTGGGCGAGTGACCGTTGAAGATGCTCAAGCCTATGCATCATTTGCTCGTGAAGTTCTGGGTACAAATGATGTTGATTTCCGTGCTCGCGCAGTAAGTAATGAAGAGACAGCGTTCCTGGCAAACCATGTTGCTAGCAAGGGCCTTGAAGTAACTTACGGAGACTTGGAAGCAGCTAAGAGTGTGCTTTTGGTTTCGTTTGAACCTGAAGATGAATCACCGATTGTTTTCTTGCGTCTTCGTAAAGCTGCTTTAAGTGGTTCGACAAAGGTATTCGCAGTAGCTCCGTACACCAGCGCTGGTCTTGCCAAGATGAAGGGCACTTTGCTAACTGCTGGACCGCGCGAAGAAGTTTCGGTTATTTCATCTGCAGCAACTCACCTTTCTAATGACAGCGTGATTTTGGTTGGCGAGCGTGCTGCCCAAACACCTGGTGCATTGACAGCCGTGGCAGAACTAGTTGCAAAGACTGGCGCCAAGTTGGCTTGGATTCCAAGACGTGCAGGTGAGCGTGGTGCACTTGATGCTGGACTACTTCCAATCGATGGTCGAAACACTTCTGAAATTGTTGCGGCTACAGGATCAGCAATTAAGGGACTAGTAGTGGGTGGCGTTTCGCCTGAAGATGTCGACGGCGACTTACTTTCTGCAATCGAGAAAGCACAGTTCGTTGTTTCCCTTGAGACTCGCCACACTGACATAACAGCTGAAGCCGATGTAGTTTTGCCGGTTGCAGTTGTGACTGAAAAAGCTGGCACTTTCCGAAACTGGGAAGGTCGCGACCGAAGTTTTGCAGCAGTCATTCCAACTCCTGGCGCACTAAGTGACGCTGATGTACTTGGTGAATTAGCACGCGAGCTTGGCAAATCAATCTCAGTCACTGATTACTGGGCAACTGCGAGTAAGCCAGCGCTTAAGGCAGACTCAGCTTCAACTGAAGCAGTTGGCAACGGACAAGCAGTACTTTCATCTTGGCGTCACCTGCTCGATAAGGGCTCACTGCAAAGTGGTGAACCGTACTTAGCCGCTACCGCCAGAGTTGCTGTGGTTCGAGTTAGCCCAGCCACTGCACAAAAGTTGAACTTAATTGACGGGTCAACTGCAACAGTAAGTTGCTGTGGCAATAGC
>JBIIZV010000042.1:0-7109 GCA_044346095.1 Candidatus Nanopelagicales bacterium | reverse complement strand
AGTAACGTCCACTAACATTGACAAGGTTCGGGGCTGTGGCGCAGCTGGTAGCGCACTTGCATGGCATGCAAGGGGTCAGGGGTTCGAATCCCCTCAGCTCCACCAACAAAACAAAAGACACCTTCGGGTGTCTTTTGTTTTAGGGCCGGATTTCGGGGATGCAGCCTTTATAGAAACTTCGAAGTCTCGGACTAGCCTCGACCGAAGTTTCCCCCTCAGCTCCACCAAACGAATAAAGACCGCCTTTATGGCGGTCTTTATTCGTTTATGAGCATACTTACCAAATGTCGCCCAAGGTGTAACCAGTCTGGAATGGATCCGATGGATCGATTTCCCAGGTGGCTGTCCCAGTTACCCAAGCACTGCCTCGGATAGTTGGTGTGACGGCTTGGTATTGACCGATTGTGGTTGGGTCATTTAATTGTCCGAAGAACTTAGTGCCGAGAAAGCTCATGTGGGAAAACTCTTCGCCAAGGGCAAGTTGGCCTCGGGAATAAAGACCTGACATTCGTCCGCAAGTTCCAGTGCCACAGGGGGAGCGGTCCAGCATGCCTTTCCAGGTCTCTGGATCAGCCGTTAAGTTATCGCCGGTAAGGACAGCAGAGTTTTGCGCTTGCTTACCTGGCTCGCGATCACCGTTGTGCAGAATCACAATTCCAACTTTGTTAATACTTGGATTCTCAGGATGTTCGAACTGAAGTTGCTGGTTGACTGCGAATTTGATTGCAGCGCCAGCACGTGTGATTGCTTTTGCATTTTCAGGCTTGATTTCAAGTCCAACATTGGCAATGTTAGTTTGCGCGAAGAACTGTCCACCAAAAACTAAGTCAACTGGAATTGGACCGTACTCAGGCACATCAACGATCTTGTCGATGTAAACCGTGAACGCTGGCACATTGCGAATTGCAACATCGAGAACTTTGCCATCTTTGCAGCGAGCAAGAACTGAAATTGTTCCAACTGCAGTATCGATAGTCACTGTGGTTTCTGGCTCTTGCATCTTTACGATGCCTTTTTCTAGCGCAGCGGTTACGACGCACATGGTGTTGCTGCCTGACATGGCAGTAAATCCACCTTGCTCCAGAACGATGATTCCAAAATCTGAACCTTCATTAACTGCTGGCAGAATAAACACAGCACACAACGCTGGATAGCCTCGTGGTTCGTGCAAGATTGCGTGGCGGAACCAATCTAAATTGGCTTCACAGTAATCAAAACGTTCTTTCATGGTCTCGCCTTTAACCAAGTGAGCCATGTTGGTGATTACTCGACCACCTTCGCCTTCAGCGTGGGCTTCGATTGTTTCAATAATCAGTTTCTCAGCCATAGTTAAACCGTCTTTACTCCAGCGTTGTTAAGTAGTTTCGCAAAGTGCACTTTTTGATCAGCAGAAAGTGGCAGACCTGGCGGGCGAACTGGTCCCACACTTGCGCCAATTAATTCACAGCCTGCCTTGATGCCAGCGTAATAGTTAACTGACTCCAAGAAGTCACAAATCGGCCAGATCTTCTTCCAAAGTTCGCGGCCTTCCGTTAGGTCATTGTTAACTGCAAGTGCGTTGTAGAGCGCAACTGCTAATTCAGGAATGACGGTGGCAGTGCCCCAAACCGATGCTTCCGCTCCACTGGCTAGACCGAAGAACGTCAAAGTGTCCCAACCGTTGAATGCCTTGATTTTGTCCGAGCGATTGGCAAGCAGGTCAGCCATAGTTACCGCGTCACCTGAAGTGTCCTTTAGGAAGTTAACGCCAGGGATTTCTCCAAGTTGTGCGATTTGTTCGGCGTTAAGCGTTACGCCGGTAGAGCTAGGAATGTTGTAGTACATAACTGGAATCGAAATTGATTCAGCAACTGAGCGCATAAAGACCTGAAGTTCAGCAAAGTTAGGCGCGGCATAAAACGGAGGCAGCAACATCACGCCAGTAGAGCCGGATTTCTCTGCATGCTGCGCCAGTGAAATTGCTTCTGCAGTTGAAGTAGAACCAACTCCTGCAAATACATGACAACGTCCGGCCGCTGCTTCATTTACAACTTCAAAGACTCGGCGGTATTCCTGCGGAGTCAATGTCATGAACTCACCAGTTGTGCCAGTGGGAACGACGCCGTGAATTCCAGCATCAACTAGTCGATTGATTTGAGCGTGCATGGCCACTTCATCGAGTGCGCTGCCATCTGCGGTGAATGGGGTAGTGATTGCGGCAAGGATCCCACGAATTTCGGCGGCCATTTTGTTTCTACCTATCTATTAAAGAATGTCGTTTTCGATTACCAGCATGCGTTCGCGCGCAGAAAGGTTAGCTAGTGAGTCTGCAGCTACTGCCTTACCAATTTCAGTTGCATATGCAGCTTCAAAATCTTCCTTGGAATCAAACCAAAGTTCAGAGATGCCGTCGTAAGCACTGCCATCGTCTGCAAGGTTGAACACAATCTTGCGAACGCCTGGCAAGGTAGCAGCCTTCTTGGAGTGATCAACTAGCCACCACTGCTTAAAGTCGTCATGAGTCATGTCATCGCGACGCTTTAACAAAATGATTGCCTTAAACATTTACTTCACCTTCGTTACGCGAGCGTGCGGGCGACCGCCGACTGAATAGACGATTGCGATTACCATCTCGTTGGCACGAGGAGCATCGCCAATTGTGATCTCGGCCGAATCCATGTCATCAAATTCCCAACGGTCATCTTTATTACCGATTGGCATTGTGATTGAAGCGCCAGGTCCCGCAACTTTCTTAGTGCCAGGAATGATGTCTGCGCCACCACCAATTGCTGCTCGTACCGAAGCGCCAAAGCGTGGATGCAGAACTGCGGCAGTGTGTTCCAGTTCGCCATCAGTTCCGACAATTGCGCCCTTGCCGTAGCCGCGAATATCAGCAGCACTTAAGCCCAAAGCCTCGAGTGCTTTGACGGCGCGATCGGCCAGGATGGCAGTTACTTCGATACTCATCATTTCGAGTTCGGTTAGATCTTTCACTAAAGCCTTGCCAGCTAGGGGATTGGTAACTACTGCGGCAGCAATGACCTTTACAGTCGCTGGGGACACTGAAGTGCCGCTTTCTCGCAGGGTTTCTTGGGTGGATACGACAATTGAGCGGATTTCAGTCATGGACATAACCTACCTCGCTAACCCTGTGCTTTACCCACTAGATTTGGGTATTACCGCAACAAGGAGAAATCATGACAAACCACATCACACACTGGATCGACGGCAAGCTTTGGACAGGTAAAGCAGCCCGCACCGGTGAGGTTTACAACCCTGCAACTGGCAAATTGTCCGGAACGGTTGACTTCGCTTCAACTGCCGACATGGACGAAGCCGTTGCCGTTGCTAAGCGAGCTGGCGCTGAGTGGGCCGCTACTTCTCTTTCCAAGCGCGTGACCACCATGTTTGCCTTCCGCGAAATCTTGAACGCTCGCAAGGAAGAACTTGCTGCAATCATCACTGCCGAGCATGGCAAAGTTCTTTCTGATGCTCTTGGCGAAGTAATGCGCGGCCAGGAAGTTGTTGAGTTTGCTTGCGGCATTCCACATCTTCTAAAGGGCGGATATTCGGAAAGCGTTTCAACTGGCGTAGATGTTTACAGCATCCGTCAACCACTCGGTGTTGTTGGAATCATTTCTCCGTTCAACTTCCCAGCTATGGTTCCAATGTGGTTCTTCCCAATCGCAATTGCTGCCGGTAACTCGGTAATTGTTAAGCCATCTGAAAAAGATCCAAGCGCCCAGAACTTCATCGCACAGATGTGGAAAGACGCTGGTCTTCCAGACGGTGTATTCAACGTTGTGCATGGCGATAAGGAAGCGGTCGATCGCATCCTTACTCATCCAGACATCAAGGCTGTTAGCTTCGTTGGTTCAACCCCAATTGCTAAGTACATCTACGAAACTGGAACTGCAAATGGAAAGCGTATCCAGGCACTAGGTGGGGCAAAGAACCACATGGTTGTGCTTCCAGATGCTGACCTAGATCTTGCAGCTGACTCAGCCGTTAACGCTGGCTTTGGTTCCGCAGGCGAGCGCTGCATGGCAATCTCCGCACTTGTTGCAGTTGGACCAATTGCTGATGACTTGATCTCAAAGATTGAAGATCGCATGGGCAAGATCGTTACTGGTGATGGAACCCGTGGCACCGACATGGGACCACTTGTTACTGGTGTTCACCGCGACAAGGTCAAGGGTTACATTGACACTGGTGTTGCTGAAGGCGCAAAGGTTGTTGTAGATGGCCGCGATGTTGTTCCAGACAGTGATGGTGAAGGTTACTTCATCGGACCAACACTGTTTGACAACGTAACTAAGGACATGACGATCTACAAGGAAGAAATCTTCGGACCAGTTCTTTCGGTAGTTCGTGCTGATACTTACGAAGAAGCCTTGAAGTTGATCAACGATCATCCATACGGCAACGGAACTGCAATCTTCACTAACGATGGTGGCGCAGCCCGCCGCTTCCAGAACGAAGTTGAAGTTGGCATGATCGGTATCAACGTTCCGATCCCAGTGCCGATGGCTTACTTCTCATTTGGTGGCTGGAAAGCTTCGCTGTTTGGTGACACTCATGCTCACGGAACTGAAGGCGTTCACTTCTTTACTCGTGGCAAGGTTGTTACCAGTCGCTGGTTGGACCCAAGCCATGGTGGATTGAACCTTGGCTTCCCAACAAACGGGTAGGCATCGCAAGCGATCAGATGGTCGCATACTTGGTATTTCTGCTGTTGCCCTAGGGACAATCATCTGGGGCACAGTAGGTCCAGTCGTCAGGCTTTTCCCTGAAGGTACGGAATTCCAGTATTCCTTGGTTCGCAATCTCACAGGTGTGAGTGCGCTTTGGCTATTTGTCCTGTTTTCGAAAGATAAGCGACGCTATACCAAGCAAGACATAGTTCCAATCCTGGTTGGCGGTATTGGAGCAACGCTGTTCTTCCCATTTTTCATCTTGGCTTTTCAGTTAACCGGCGTTGGCGTAGCAGCGGTTGTTTCAATTGGCGTGGCGCCGATCTTTGTTGGCTTGATCGCATGGATTGCGCTCAAGCAACCGCCGGGTAAACAGTGGGCTTATGGCACACTCGTCGCAGTCACTGGAGTAGTTGCACTCAATTGGCCCAGTGGAGATAACACCGTAAGTTTTCTTGGCGTTGCCTTTGCGTTGGCAGCAGCCTTTGGCTATTCCATGCAAGCAACTGGAATGGGCATGATTTCCAAGCGCCACACTCCATTTCAGTGTGTTGCTCCAATGTTTACGATCGGAACAATTCTTCAAGCACCTTTGAGCTACGGCAGAGACTTTAGCTTTTTACAAGACCCAGTCCTGTTAATGGGCGTACTTTACGGCGGCATAGTTACGGTTGCAGTTGCCTACGCATTCTTTATCTATGGCATCGCCAGAATTGGAGCTGCAACTGCAGTAACGGTTGGATTGATGGAACCACTCACCGCATCCATCTTGGGCGTTGTGCTTTTGGGAGAGACAGTCTCGGCTGTAGGACTGATTGGATCCGTACTTATTCTTGCTGGCCTAGTAGTAGTGAGCCGGCCCCCGAAAGAGCCGGCTCAACTAGTTACCTAGAACTTATGCTTCAGCTGGTTTGTCTTCACGCTTTTCAGCAAATGATGCAACGACGTAAAGCACACCAGCAGCTAGAACTGGAATTGTGATTAGCAACTTGGTGTTTTCTGATTCATCAGTGTTTGAAGTGGCTAAGAAGTTAAGCAATGGAAGGCCCAGCAAGAGCAAACCCATGTAGCGAGTTCTGCGCTCGTATCCATAGATGGCCAGTGGTGGAGCTAAGGCGAAGATTGCTGCGGTAATGATTGGTCCGTTTGAATTGATTACGGTGAGCCACCAGTCTGGCGAAAGTGCTTGCCAAACCAAAAGGCCGAGAACACTCATTGACCAAATCATAAGAAGTGGGAAGGCGATTATTGGTCGGCGCCAAGCCAACCAAGAACCAACGGCCATTGGAAATAGCCAAGCGGATGTGAAAACAAATCCGATTAATCCAGGATGCTCAGAGAACGATTGGCGAGCAATAACTACGCCACCAACGGCGCCCAAACCGAGCATTAGATACAGTGCAATTTTGCGAAAATTTACCATATCTTTACCTTACAAGTTTGGCCAGTTTTCCACTGGAAACCACGTCAACTGCTGCCTGCATGTCAGGAGCCAAGAAGCGATCAGGTCCTGGTCCAGGAGTGGTTTTGCGAAGTTCAGTCACTGCAGCACCCGTTATTGGTGACGGTTGCAGTGGCGCCCGCAGGTCGATCGCCCGAGCCGCTGTCATTAACTCGATGCCAACAATCTTGGTCAGGTTATCGATGGCTTGGCGAAGCTTGCGAGCTGAACTCCAGCCCATAGATACGTGATCCTCTTGCATTGCAGAACTTGGAATCGAATCCACGCTGGCAGGGGAGGCAAGGCGCTTGTTTTCTGAAACTAATGCAGCTTGGGTGTACTGGGCAATCATCAGTCCAGAATCAACGCCTGGGTCATCAGCTAAGAATGGTGGCAGTCCATGGGAACGAGCCTTATCCAACATGCGATCTGTGCGACGTTCACAAATTGAACCTAAGTCAGCGGCTGCAATCGCCAAGAAATCTAATACGTAAGCAACTGGTGCGCCATGGAAGTTTCCATTGGATGAAACGCGTCCATCTGCCAGTACAACTGGATTGTCTACGGCCGCCGCTAGTTCGCGAGTTGCCACCAAAGTTGCATGCGTGATTGTGTCTCGCACAGCGCCAGTTACTTGTGGGGCACAGCGAAGTGAATAAGCATCTTGCACCACAGACGTGTCATCGATATGTGATGCCACAATCGGACTGTTCTTCAAAACGTTCAGCATGTTTGCCGCACTCAAGGCTTGGCCTGGATGCGGACGAAGTGGTTCGTGCAATTCAGGCAGGAAGACTTTGTCAGTTCCGAGTAGTGCCTCGACACTCATTGCAGCAGTCACATCGACTGAGTCACAAAGCATTGTCAGATCAGAGATCGCCATGATCAGCATGCCGAGCATGCCGTCAGTGCCATTGATTAGTGCTAGGCCTTCTTTTTCTTTAAGTTCAACTGGCGATATACCTGCAGCTTTTAGAGCATCTGCAGCTGGCGAG
>JBIIZV010000041.1:0-7197 GCA_044346095.1 Candidatus Nanopelagicales bacterium | reverse complement strand
AGACTTACCAGTGAATCCATAGTGACTGCGCGATGGCGCAGGTTCAAAAAAGCTGCGCGATGAAATGGCCAGGCTCCCCAGATTGCAACTGGAGTTGCTAAGCCAGCACAAACCCATTGCCAATATGAAAACTGCATTGAAGGCATCATGGAAATAAACATCAGTGGGATGGTTAATGCTGCCGAGATGATCAATCTGATTCGAAACTCGCGCACTCCATATAACTCAATAGCTTTACCAGAAACGGATGCGGTGTAACCAGTTTTTTCAATTGCAGCAATTAACTCTTCATTGGTCACTTCTGGATCAACATCGGCAAAAGCCACACCTGTTGCGTAGTTAACTGAGGCACGAACGCCATCGAGTTTTTCCAAAGATTTTTCAACACGACGTGAACAGGAAGCACAGGTCATTCCACCTACGCTGAGCTCAACGCTTCTAGCTGACATTAGTTAGGTACGAGCTCGTATCCGGCTTCATCAATAGCAGTAGCCAATTGCGCTTGTTCTAGCGCAGCATCAGAAGTAATCGTGACCTGACCTGATTCCAAATCAACATCAACTTCAGTAACTGAAGGAAGCAGTGAGAGCTCCATCGTGACTGCGGAAACACAGTGTCCACAAGTCATTCCTGACACATTAATTGTGGTTTGCATTTCGCTCTCCTTTGCTGCACTTAATTGTACTGCGAAGGGCTTATTCGTTTACTGCGCGCTTTTCTGCAACTTCTGGATAAGTCTGCGCTGCGGCAAGGGCAGCCTTGCGTGCCTTTTCCATCGCAATTGCGCGGGCTTCTTCTAGGCGCTTTTGGGATTCCTGAATTCGAGCAGCCCGCTGGGCCTTTAGCAATTCTGCTTGTTCCACCATGTCTTGACCTGTCCATGGTTTTTCCGAATCAATTACTCGGGAATACGTAGTTGCTTTATCAGCCTTTACATATGAAGGCAACGGAGTTTCAACTGGCTGCCAGGTACGACGAGTTTCGGTAACAGTTTCAGTAAGCGAAATGATTTCGGTGCGATGATCGGGAACTGCAGCTTGAGTTCTTGGCGCTGTTTCATCTTGAGTTTGTTGTTGCCGAACTGGACGCGGTGCGTACTTTGCATTACGCGCAGCCACACCAGCAAAGCCAACGATTAGAAATGTTGGTGCCGCAATCCAGAAAACAGAAATTCTGCCAGCTGCACCTAAAACAATTGTTGCCACCAATGCGGTGAACAATGTCATTGCAACTCTGCGACGACGAACGAAAGCAAGTTCGCGTGGTGTCATTGGTTCGCGTTGTTGCCAGCGCCACTTAACGCTAGCTTCGCCTTCTTCGCGCAAACCTTTTTCAACTTGAGCACGATCATGACTCTTTAACCAGATCGGAACTAAGACAACGGCCCACATCACTACAACGATGAGATATAACAAGCCGGTCATGAGTATTTACGGTACGGCGTTTTTCCCGATATCTTGCGGAACTAAAGGGTTATCGGGTGCTCGTGTCGCACTAACTGAAGATGTGATCGATCACTGAACCTGAGATCGTGTTGGGCATCATGACGTAAACATTGTGATCTCGCCATTGGCCATTGATGTGAAGGAAGGCTGGGCGAACGCCCTCGAAGCTGTAGCCAAGGCGAATTGCCAAGCGGTTACTTGGAATATTCTCAGGCCTCACAGCAATTTCAATCCGATGCAGTTTCAAGGTCTGCAGCAAGTGGTCAGTGACAAGGGCGGCAGCCGTCGTCATGACTCGCTTGTCTGAGGCGGACTCGTCGATCCAGTAACCAAAGTGACAGCCTCGCAGCGATCCGTACGTTATGTCCGAAACGTTGATTTGGCCAACGAAGGCCCCTTGGTACTCGACAACGAACGGCATAGTCCGGCCATCTCGGGCCTCAAGCAACATGCGCTTTGCACTTTGTCTGAAAGTTGGAGGTGGTTCAACACTTGGCATTGGTGAAGTGGCTTCCCACTCTTGTAGCCATGAATTGTTTGATTGACGTAATTGTTGCCACCGTCTGGCATCGCGAACTCGCAACGGTCGAACTCTTACATCACCGTGGGTTAAAGTGGCCGGCCAAGCTTTCGTCACTTGCTCACCTTAGTTATTCATCACTCAAAGCATCAAGTTGAATTACTTTTACAGTGTCACCAGCATTCAAGCGCGCAGTTCCAGCAGGCACAACAATTAACGCATCCGCAGTTCCTAAACCAGCCAACGGATGATCGTTGTTGTTTTCTAGCGATTTAACAACTGGCACATTGCCTGATTTCGAAACGTGCGCCCGCACATAACGTGCATCATCGCCAGCGCCATCGACAGTTGTCTCGAGTCGCGCTTCAATGATTCGGTGATGCAATTTGCTATGACCCATCAGCCTTCGGATCAAAGGTCGCACGAAGATATCAAAGGAAAGCAGTGCGCCCACCGGGTTACCAGGCAAGACAAAAATCGGGGTTGAATCTGGACCGATTAACCCAAAGCCTTGAGCGCCACCAGGCGTCATGTTTACTCGGGAAATCTCAACGCGACCAAGCTCACGCAACACATTGGTTAGCAAGTCATAGTCACCGGCGTTCATGCCACAAGCAGTAATAATGACATCTGCGCGGACTAACTGATCTTCAATTGCTGATCTGATTAAGTCGGAATCACTTTGTAGTGGGCCGACTCGGAATGTCATTGCGCCAGCTGCAGTTGATGCAGTTGTTAAGGCAATGCCATTAATGTCTGGGCGCAGATCTTCCAAAGTTCCTGGGTCAGCTAAATCACTGCCAACAGTCAAGATCACGACGCGAGGTTTTGGATGAACCCAGATCCGACCTAAGTTTGCTGCGGCTAAGAGGGCAACGTGTCGAGCGCCGATTGCAGTTCCTTGCGGCAGCAACACATGCTCTTTGCCATCGTCTTCAGTTGTAACTTGTTCGGCAAGTACGCAGCCAACCGCGCCGAGCAATCCAACTTCTAAAGATTCCAGCGGCGATACATTTGCTAATACCGCTTCTAAGTGTTGCTCAACTGAGCGCATTAAATCTTGCCTGCCAAATACGAAGTTAGCCAGGCTCGCAGGTCTGGTCCAAGATCATCACGATCAAGGGCAATTGAAACCACACTCTTTAAATACGAAAGCTTGTCGCCAGTGTCATAGCGCTTGCCACGGAACACCACGGCGTGCACGCCACCGCCAGATTCGGCAGGCATATCAATTAGCGAAGCCAGCGCATCAGTTAACTGAATTTCGCCACCGCGACCTGGTGCCAAATTCTCCAGCAATCCAAAGATGGCTGGATCAATTACATAGCGGCCAATTACTGCCAAGTTACTTGGCGCAGTTCCAGCTGCTGGTTTTTCCACCAATTCAGTAACTCGAACAATGTCTGGGTTATCGGTTGGCACGACTGCAGCACAACCATACAAATGAATTTGATCTTCCGGAACTTCCATCAGCGCAAGAATGCTGCCACCAAATTTTGCTTGCGCCGCAAACATGTCTGGCAAAACTGGAGTGCGGGCATCAACTAAATCGTCACCGAGTAAAACTGCGAACGGTTGATCGCCAACATGTTCTTTAGCCATGCTCACGGCATGACCCAATCCCATTGGCACACCTTGACGCACGTAATGCATCGCAGCTAAGTCTGCGAGTTCTGAAATTTCACTTTGCATTTCAAATGCGCCACGTTCTGCCAAAGTGCGCTCCAGGCTTGGCGCTCGGTCAAAGTGGTTTTCTAAAGAATCTTTATTTCGACCGGTGACAAACAGAACGTCTTTGATGCCTGCAGCAACGGCTTCTTCGACTACATATTGAATAGCCGGCTTATCAACTACTGGAAGCATTTCCTTTGGGGTTGCCTTTGTTGCTGGCAAAAACCGAGTGCCTAATCCCGCTACCGGAATTACGGCTTTATTAATGGTGCCCCTGTTGCTCATACCTAGACTTTACTGGCAATACGGTTAAGGAATGGTAAGTCGTTCCAAAGACACAGTGCGCGAGCAATCAATCTCGGCTAGATCTGCGCGCAGTAGTGCAGAAATTTCTGCAGCTGGAATCGCTCTCGCAAATCATGATTGGGCTGCATTGTGCCCAGGTCAGTTAGTCACCTGTTTTGTTTCTATGACTTCCGAGCCACCGACACATGAGGTGCGAACGAAGTTACGAGCCCTCGATAAAGATGTTGCGCTACCAATTATGAAGCCAGGAAATTCACTTGCTTGGGGATTTGATGGCACTGACTTAGTTAAGAACAGTTACGGCATCTTTGAACCAGCGCCTACTGAAATTGATATCGCTCAGGCAAGTGCAATTTTGGTTCCAGCCCTTCGCGTCGGGCGCGATGGTTCTCGCTTAGGTCGTGGCGCTGGTTATTACGATCGCGCGTTAGCTAACGTCCCAGCACATTCAAACGGTGGACCACTTCGAATCTGCTTGGTGTTTGATGACGAAGTTGATGACGCAGTACCAAGTGAACCGCACGATGCGCTAATCGATTTAATCGTTACGCCAAGTGGAGTTATTCAAGTTAACTAAATAAGTAGCGACCAAGAATCAGGCCTGCACCAGCGGCAAAAATTCCACCTATTAACAAAGTAACTGCATAGATCATTGCTGGCCGGAATGCTTGAGCCATTAATCTGCGATGTATTTGCAAACTAACACCACTGAAAGTTGTCAGCGCTCCACACAATCCGATACCCAGGATCACTTGCCAATCACCAGGCAGAGCTAGAACTATGCCTAACAAGAATGCACCAACAACATTCACTAGCCAGGTTGCGCGCGGGAACGCAGAACTTCCAACTGGTGGCAAGTAGTACTCAACTGCAAACCTGATGAAGCCACCTAGTGCGGCTGCGATAACAAATAACATCAAATTCATTTGCGATCACCCAGCAAGCTGCCAATGTGAGTTGCCGCTACACCAACTGCAAATGTGGCAACGACATAAGTGATTGAAATCAATGGCGAATTGGCAAGCTGCAAAGTTTCAACTGCAATTGCCGAGAATGTTGTGAAGCCACCAAGTACACCGGTCACAACAAAGTGACGACGGGTTTCGTTAGTCATGATGCTTGGTGAACTAGCGATCAATCCAATTAGTAATGCGCCGATGACATTGACTATGAATGTTGACCATGGGAAAGAAGTTTCGCTGGGTGCCTGAACCCAATAAGAAATTTGTAATCGAGCAAGCGATCCAAGTGCTGCCCCGAAGGCTGCAACTAAACCAAACTTAAGCACTTGGGCTTGGGGTGCTTGCTGGAGCAGGTGCTGCAGCTGGTGCTGGTGTCTTTGCTGAGCTCGAATCAGATGAACCTGAGTCGGTTGAACTTGGTGTTGCTGAAGATGTCGTGCCACGAGAATCGTTGCGGTAGAAACCTGAACCCTTGAAAACTACGCCGACTGAGCCATAAACCTTTTTCAAGGCTTCAGCTTTGCATTCTGGGCAAGTTGTTAAAGCGTCGTCTGAAAAGGACTGGACTACTTCAAGTGGTGCATCGCACGCGCCGCACACGTATTGATAGGTAGGCATGATTTCCTTTCGACTCTGGCAATCGTACCTGTGGACAAATTAAGTCGCGAAATTTGAATTCGACTTATCGTGGCACAACTATGAAAAACCTTGAATTTCTGCATAAGTACTATCCCTTGCTAGTGAGGTATCGCCGATCCATCGCAGCCTCACTTGCTGGCCTTGGCACATTAATTGCACTTAGTTTGGTGATACCCGGTCCTGGATCGCAAACCAAAGTCTTAGTCGCCACTAGTCCTCTATCGGCGGGCACAACATTAACCGCATCAGACTTTACGCAAAAAACTTTGCCCGATGATTTTGCATGGTCAACTTTGCAAGCTCAGCCAAGTGACTTAGTTGGCCGAGTGTTGGCGCATTCAATTGCAGCGAATCAACCAATCAGCAGCAGCGATCTCATTGGACAAGGATTACTCACCGGATTGCCCGAAAACTATGTTGCTGTTTCAATTCCAGTTAGTGCCAGCACAAGTGCATCACTTCTAAATGTTGGAAATGAAATTGATGTTTACGGATCAAGTAATGACGGCTTTAACACTGGGGTGCTGATTGCTTCGCGAGCTAGAATTCTTGCGATTCCATCGAGCGGGAAGAGCACAATGTTTTCTGGTGGTTCAACAACAAGTTCGATCATTGTTGGCGTGGATTCAGTTGCTGCGATAAGTATTGCTGGCAATTCATCCAATCAAGGATTTACGATCGCGTTGCTTCCATAGCGTCTTTTTCCCTAGCCGTGATGTGGTGGCACGTCTTCCAGAAGTTCACGATCACGATTAGTCGGCGGCGCAACATCATCACTAGTTTGCTCCGGAGTTAACTCAACACCATCAAGCAAGGCCCGTAACTTTGCCGAACTCTGGGACTTTGCATCCGCAGTTTCGTCAGGATTATTGGGCGTGGAACTCATACTCCTATGCTGATACCTAAGGATTAAAAAACCTAATTCAAACTGCGAATGAAATGGAAACTCGATGGGCATCGTCTGGGATATCAACGTTGAGCGCCCAGAATTTCCCCAACTCACAACAAACCTTGAGGCTGACCTAGTCGTAGTTGGTCTGGGTGGATCTGGATTAACTGCTTTATTGCATGCAGCCGAGTGCGGATTAAATGTCATCGGGATTGATGCAGATCGAATTGCTGCTGGTGCTGCGGGTCGTAACGGTGGTTTGCTGCTTGCTGGCATTGCAGATTTTCACCACAACGTTCGGAAAGATTTTGGCGTCGAGCGGGCAACTGCGCTCTACCAACACACTTTGGATGAAATGGATCGCATTGAAGCAACTACACCCGAAGCAGTATCTCGAATCGGTGCCCTGCGAATTGGCGAGTTACGTCGTGGCGAAGATCCAGCCGAACTTAGCGATACCTATGCGCATCGCGATGCCTTGATTGCAGATGGATTTCCTGTTGAAGATTACGAAGGTGAACAAGGTGTTGGAATCTTGATTCCAACAGACGGTACTTTTCATCCAGCTAAGCGAGCTGTGTTGTTAGCAAACCTTGCAACAAAAGCAGGCGCCCAAATCTTCACGCATTCACTTGCAAGCAAGATTGAATCCGGCCTTGTCACCACTGAACAAGGCAGTATTAAGGCAAAGCATGTAATCGTTGCAGTTGATGGCAACTTAGGTAAGGCACTACCTGAAGTATCTGACCTAGTGCAGCCAACTCG
>JBIIZV010000040.1:0-7371 GCA_044346095.1 Candidatus Nanopelagicales bacterium | reverse complement strand
GGAGGTGACGATAGTGAGCGAGTACCAATGGTTCACTTGGTCGCATCTGGTGCAGTTATGCCGGAAGTTTTGGCAGCAGCCCAAGAACTATGTAGTGAGGGAGTCGCTGCCCACGTTATTGATGTAACAAGTGCTGATCGTTGGTACGGTGCCTGGCAACGAACCCTTCGCCAGGCAGTTCGCACTGCATCTGCCCCAAGTTTGCCGGGGCCACTTTGGTCAGTACTTGGAGACCGCGCTCCGATTGTGACGATCCAGGATGCATCGAGCCATGCCATGGCATGGATGGGATCGGCGATTGGTGTTCCTTGTGTTTCGCTTGGTGTCGATTCCTTCGGTCAGTCAGGAACTGTTAAAGATCTTTACAACATCAACGATCTGTCATCCGGTGCGATTGTTAACGCAGCTCTTGCTTCGCTAGCGCTAGATAATCGATGACCACACCGACCACGCCGACAACACCAACCAAGTCACATACTGCGCTATTCCTTACAGTCTCAGTACTTTTTGGCGGCAACTACATGTGGGCGCACTTTGCCCTAGAGTCATTTTCCGCACTTGAAGTAGCTTGGGGTCGCACTGTTCTGGCTGCTGCAACATTGGCGATTGTCCTACTGGTAACTAAGGATCATTACCCACGTGGAAAAGAAATCTGGATCAAGTTAAACATTGCAGCAATCCTGTTTAACACGGTTTCTTTTGTTGGTATGGCTACAGCAGTTAGTCGAATTTCGACAGTTCAAGTGAGTATTTGGAATGCCTTAGTTCCGTTGGTGACTCTTGGCTTTGTGCTGGTGTTTATCCCTGAAGAAAACCCGACTTGGCGTCGAGTAACCGGTTTGAGTATGGGTTTCTTAGGAGCCTTATTTATTGCTCACCCTTGGACTGGACTTGGTGATTTTGACGCAATTGGTACTGGGGCAATCATGGTCGGAACTACTAGCTATGCAGCAGGACTTGTGTATGCCAGACGTAACTTTGTAAATGTGAAAGATACCCCAACGTCTATCGCTGCTGGGCAAATGCTCTGTGCATCTATTCATTTCACATTGATTTTGCCTTGGTTTGTAACCATCACGACTGACGCCTCAACGATTTCGTTGATCTCGTTATTGATTTTGGGTGTTGTCGGAACTGGCATTACTTACATCATGATTCAAACCTTGATCAAGCAATCTGGTGCTGGAGTAGCAAGCGACACAACCTACGTGATTCTTTTTGTTGCCATCATGCTAGGAATCATTGTGCTGGGTGAGGCCATAAACATTTGGCAGATAATTGGTTCTGCGTTAATCCTTGTTGGATTAGTAATCATCAATACCAAAGAAAGAACCCCAGCTGTTACCCCATAAGTATGAGATAACGACTGGGGTCAATTCCTTAAACGGTTCGCTTATGCCATTCAACATATTCAGGAGCCAAAGTTGGCTTTTCCTGAATTAAGTCAGCTGCACGTTCGGCAACCATCATGGTTGGAGCGTAAAGATTGGCATTGGTTACGTAAGGGAATACTGAAGCATCAACTACGTACAGACCTTCGACACCATGAACCTTCATAGTGTTTGGGTCTACCACGCTCATTTCATCGGTACCCATTTTTGCAGTACATGATGGGTGATAGGCAGTCTCTGCGTCCTTGGCAACCCATTCCAAAATCTGTTCTGGAGTTTGAACTTCTGGTCCAGGGGAGAGCTCACCATCGCTGTACTGATCGAAAGCTGATTGCGCCAAGATGTTGCGAGTTACCTGGATTGCTTCAACCCATTCGCGACGATCTTGATCTGTCGATAGGTAGTTAAACAGAATCGAAGGCTTGGCCATTGGGTCAGCACTTGTGATTTCTACTCGACCACGCGCATCTGAATACATCGGGCCAACGTGAACTTGGTAACCATGGCCTTGTTCAATTCCAGTTCCGTCATAGCGAACCGCAATTGGCAAGAAGTGGTACATCAAGTTTGGATACTTAACGATGTCGTTAGAGCAGGCAAAGCCACCACCTTCGAAGTGGTTTGAAGATGCTGGACCTTTACGGGCAAATAACCAGGCCGCACCGATAAACGGACGTCGCCAAAGCTTTAGATTTGGATTCATAGTGATTGGCTGCTTGCAGGCATGTTGAATGTAAACCTCAAGGTGGTCCTGCAAGTTCTGTCCAACACCTGGCAGATCCTTAACGACTGGGATGCCATGCTTCTTTAGCAGTTCAGCTGGTCCAATTCCGGAAAGCTGCAGAACCTGTGGAGTATTGATTGCACCACCACACAGAACAACATTCTTGGCACGGTATTCAGTAATTGTCTTACCGCGTTGTGCAACCACGCCAACAGCCTTGTCACCTTCAAAAATCACACGATGGACTTGGTGACGCGTCTGAATAGTTAGGTTCTTGCGGTTCATTACTGGATGAAGATATGCAGTTGACGAAGACCAACGACGGCCATTCTTAACGTTCTTATCAAACGGACCGAAGCCTTCTTGGCTGTAGCCATTAACGTCATCTGTGCGCTTGAATCCAGCAGCTACCGCAGCGTCAAAGAATGCCTTGAAGAGTGGGTTCTTTGCTGGGCCTTTTTCTAGATAAAGCGGACCATTATGTCCACGGTACTTCTTGTCATTTGGGACGCCAGTAGCGTTTTCCATTTTCTTGAAGTACGGCAAGCAATGAGCAAAGTCCCAGTTCCCCATACCTTTATCGGCTGCCCAACGTTCGTAGTCCATTGGATTTCCACGCTGGAAAATCATGCCATTAATTGAGCCTGAGCCACCAAGGATTTTTCCGCGACCTTGATAAACCTTACGACCACCCATGTACGGTTCTGGATCAGTTTCATACATCCAGTCGTAGTACTTGCTGCCAATAGGGAAAGTCAGTGCTGCGGGCATCTGGATGTAAAGATCCCACCAAGAATCTTTGCGTCCAGCTTCAAGTACCAATACTTCATTATCTGGATTCTCTGAAAGGCGATTACCTAAAACAGATCCAGCAGATCCACCGCCAATAATTACGTAGTCATATTCCTTGATCGTCATTAGAGGTTTCCTTCTGCAGTGTCTACTACGTTGGCTAGCAACATGGCACGAGTCATTGGACCAGTTCCACCAGGCATTGGAGCAATCCAGCCAGCAACTTCAGCACAAGCTGGGTCTAGGTCACCAAGTAGACCTGCATCAGTGCGAGTGATGCCAACATCTAGTAGCGCAGCACCTGGCTTGATCATGTCTGGCTTGATGAAATGGGGGACACCAGCAGCAGCAACCACGATGTCAGCCCGTTTAATGTGCGCCGTCATGTCTTTGGTTCCGGTGTGACATAAAGTTACGGTTGCATTTTCGCTGCGTCGGGTTAACAAAAGTCCAAGTGGGCGACCGACTGTTACGCCACGACCAACGATGCACACTTCTGCACCATCAATGTTTACGTCGTAGGCGCGAAGTAGTTCAACAATGCCACGTGGGGTGCAAGGTAGTGGTGCAGGTTCGCCAAGAACTAAGCGACCAAGATTTGTTGGATGGAGACCATCGGCATCTTTGCGTGGGTCGATTGCTTCAAGAGCAGCATTAGAGTCCAAGCCCTTTGGTAGTGGCAGCTGCACAATGTACCCAGTACAGGCTGGGTCTGCATTAAGTCGGGCAATCGCATCCAAAACATCTTTTTGAGTTGCTGATGCAGGCAGATCCTCACGTACTGAAGTGATTCCAACTTCATGGCAATCTTTATGTTTGCCACCAACGTATGAGTGTGAACCGGGATCATCGCCAACCAAAACTGTGCCAAGACCAGGAAATATTCCTTTGGCATTTAACGCAGCAACACGAGTTGCTAAATCCGCTTTTACTGCAGCAGCAGTAGCTTTTCCATCGAGAATGACCGCAGTCATGGTGCCTACTTTTTAGTTAGAGAGTGTTAACTAATTTTATAGGTACTCAACTGCCGCATCAGTCAAAGCGGTCCAAAGATGCTTTGCAAATGATGCACGTGGAAATAGCAAGTAGCAATTATCGCAACAGTGCCACATTATGAGTGGAGCCTTAGCGAGAACACCTTGGCTGCAGGCATCAATTGGGAAATGTTCATCCCGAAGGTCTTGTTCCCAATAATGCGCAAGCACATCTTTAGCATTTGGACCATAAACTTCGATCTTGGTTCGCTGGGAACTTACATCAACCAAGGAAATGTGATGTGCTTCCTGAACTGGTCTTAGCAGTGCCTGAATGTCAGCAGTACCTGTTAAGTACCACCAATCTGGGCCTAGGCAAAGTGCGCTAATTCCGCCAGCTGCTGGCAATTCATCGCCAACAATGCAAGCGGCATTGTTGCGAACCACCGTTCCAACTTTTGGATTTAAGGTAAGGCCAAATGCCTGGTTGACCGCTGCGAATCCACTTGAGTCTGGATTCACGCGCAAATCAAAGCCAGGAGTAAATGGAACTTCTTGAATCAAGACAGCTTTATCAAGGCCGCCGTGCTTCGCGCCACCAAGTGGACTCTTTGCAAATTCGAGATTAACCGTCACGACGTGTGTTCTCCTTGTCGACAAATACTGAATCGGTGATTACGCCAGTTACAACGCGATCAGCCATCGGGATGGCAATCTTTTCGCCCTTACGAGCCAAGCCATTCGCAACTAGTGCAAGTGCAAATGAACGACCTAATGCAGCTGAGTCATAAGAACTAGTGATGTAACCAATGTGCTTAACCGGCGGTGCAGTTTTCTCGTCTGCACCGGCAACTATGTAAGCGCCTTCTGGAATTACATAAGAACCATCGTCTGCCAGAATTCCTACCAATTGATGACGTCCATCGCGAGCGGTGTCGGCTCGGCTAAATGAACGTTTACCAATAAAGTCATCCTTCTTCTTGGAGACAATCCAACTCATATCCAAGTCATCAGGAGTCTGAGTTCCATCAGTTTCCTGACCAACGATTACGAATCCCTTTTCAGCACGAAGTACGTGCATAGTTTCGGTGCCGTATGGCGTGATGTTTAAGTCAGCACCCTTTGACATAACTGATTCCCAAATGTGCAATCCGTAAATTGCTGGCACGTTGATTTCGTAAGCAAGTTCACCCGAGAACGAGATTCGGGCAATACGCGCTGGAACTCCAGCTACATCAGCATGCTTGTTCTCCATGAAAGCAAAAGCTTCATTAGAAACATCAAGTGATGGAGCAAGACGACTCATCAATTCGCGACTCTTTGGACCAACGATGGCAACTGTAGAAATCTGTTCCGTTACTGAAGTGCAGTACACCTCAAGATGTGGCCATTCGGTTTGTAGCCATTCCTCTAACCAGTCAAGAACTTTTGCAGCTCCACCAGTTGTAGTAGTCATCAACCAATGGTTTTCACTGATTCGAGTTGTTACGCCATCGTCAAAGACCATGCCATCAATGCCACACATCAATCCGTAGCGACTCATGCCCACTTTCAAAGTCGAGAACATATTTGTGTAAATCATGTCCAAGAACTGACCGGCATCTTTACCTTGAATGTCGATCTTTCCAAGAGTGGAAGCATCCATTGCGCCAACACCTTCGCGAACTGCAGCACATTCGCGCAGTACTGAGGCATGCATGTTTTCGCCGGACTTAGGGAAGTACCAAGGGCGCTTCCACTGGCCGACGTCTTCCATCGGAGCGCCGCTAGCAACATGCCAAGAGTGAATTGGAGTAGTGCGTTCTGGATCTGAGAGCAATCCACGATCGCGACCAGCTAAGGCAGCGAATGGAATCGTGATGTAAGGCGGACGGAAAGTTAAGGATCCAATTTCATCTGGAGCCTTACCAATTGCCTGACCAATCAGACCCATAGTTACTGTGCCACTGGTCTTACCTTGATCATGAGCGGTACCGATTGCGGTGTAACGCTTTACGTGTTCGATGCTTCGCATGCCAGCGTCAATTGCACGCTTGAAATCACGGTAAGTTGCATCGCGCTGGTAATCAACAAAGGCAACTAGTGCTTGCTCAGACGTCAAAGTTGGACCAAAGAAGATTTCAGCATTGTCATCGCCACCAAAGTCACCGGCAAGCATACCTGCGGTACTTGTTAGCGAATCAGAATGCTTAACAACAAATGCCGCCAACTTTGCATCCCAGGTTGGCTTGATTCCAATAAATGTTGCTAAGTGCACAACTGGAGTCCAGCCGCCTGAAATCGCAATCAAATCTCCATCGATGCATGCTGCATCGGAGCCATCGGGATTTCCAGCAGAAACGCACTTAACAGTTCCGTCTTCTTTTTCACAGGTATCGATTGCAGTCTTGCCTGTGATGATTTGGATTCCGGCAGCTTTAGCTGCTTCTACCGAAGGACCACTTGGGTTGTTACGGATGTCAACAATTGCGTTAACGGTTACGCCCGCTTGAGTTAGCCGAACCGCATCGCGGTAACCCTGGTTGTCAACGGTTACAACAACTGCAGTCTTAAACGGATTGGCACCATTTGAAACATAAGTGGCTGCAGAATGCGAAAGCATAATTCCTGGGCGGTCATTGTTTGCGAAAACTAAGTGACGCTGGAATGCACCAGTTGCAAGCACTGTGTGATCGGCACGTATATGCCAAGTTCTAATGCGTGACATTTCGGTGTGAACTTTGGAATCAAGGTGATCAGTGCGACGCTCAGTTGCAACTGAGTAACCCTGGTCATACAAACCTTGCACTGTGGTGCGCGGCAAGTAAGTAACGTTTTCACGATCAAGAACTGACAATAAATCAGCTGGTACAGCCTGACCTAAGTACACAAGGTGTCCACCAGCGGCAGGTTTGTCATCTATAACAATGACACTCTTACCCTGATCGGAATACTTCTTAGCGGCTTCAAGACCAGCGGTTCCTGCGCCAACAACAAGTACATCAACATGACGGTTAACTTTGTCGTAGCGAGAATTGTCGCGAGTATCTGGCAAGTCGCCAACACCCTGAGAGCTTCTAGCAACCAGGCCTTCAACAATTTCGATAGTGGTGGACATAACCATTGGTTCGCCCGCACCAGAGTCGATGTTTACCAATGCATTTGGTTCTTCAACCCAAAGTCCCATGACTCCGCGTGGACGATCCCGGTAAGAGCTGTCTGTGAAATGCAAAACGCCATTACGCAATAGGGCAGAAGCTAGGCTCTCGCCCTTCTGGCCGGTGTACTGCTTGCCGTCGAATGTGAAAGTTACTGTGCTCATGCTGGGCTCTTTGGCTGTTGGGTGAATGGTTTATAAGACGGCCCAAATTCGTGGTTGATGGTGTTGCGCCAAACATTGAACCAGCGGCGACAACCTGCGCTGTGAACCCAGCGCTCTGCCATCCAACCCTTTGGATTGGAACGGATGAATACAAACTTGGCCCATTCTTCGTCAGTTAAGTTTGCAGAG